>CAZKZZ010000145.1:0-9603 GCA_964557375.1 uncultured Spirochaetales bacterium
AGACAAGCCTGTACGCGTCGAGGGCTATCTGGAGCTCTTCGTTGGTAGGAACTACCACGATGGTAATCGGGGAATAGTCCCGGGAAATAACTCCCTTCCGGGGTCCGTTTTCCAGATTCTTTCGATAGTCCATCACGATGCCGATGTTCTCGAGCCGTACAAACCGGAGAACCTAGACATGATTCCCGTGCGTTTCCATTTCGATAAGAGCTATCACATTGTTCCCTACGATTACGGATTTTTCTCGATCATCTACGATTCGCAGAAAGTCGAAAACCCGCCTGCATCGCTCGAAGAACTTACCGCTGAACGGTTTGAAAACAAACTGATTTTAATGGACCCCCGCACCTCGAGCCCCGGTCTGGGATTTCTCCTGTGGACCATACACAGATATGGTGAAGAGTATACCGACTACTGGCGCAGACTGAAACCGAGCCTGCTCACTGTAACCGAAGGGTGGGACGCCGGGTACGGACTGTTTACCAACGGAGAAGCGCCGCTGGTATTGAGTTATACCACAAGCCCCGCCTATCATGTAGAATATGAAGAATCGTCACGATACCGGGCGGCCGGGTTCGAAGAGGGGCATTACATGCAGATCGAAGGGATGGGCATAATAAAAGGTACAGATAACCGTACTGAAGCAGAACGGTTTATCGAGTATATGCTGGACACCGAAGCCCAGTCGGTCCTCCCTCTTACAAACTGGATGTTTCCGGTTAATCCGGACGTAACGCTCCCTGAATCGTTCGAATACGCCTTGAAACCTGATAACAGTTTCATGATCGATGCCGCCGCAATCGACAGCCAATACGAAGAATGGGTCCGGAAATGGGTGGAAATTGTTGGTAAGTAGTAAAATGAGGGAGACTTTGCTTTTAAGTCTCCCTCTTCTTTTTCTCATTCTTTTTTTCTACTTTCCTCTCGCATCAGTCCTCGTAGAAGGGTTCACCGGCGAGGATGGCCGTGCTACCCTAACTAATTTTTCTTCACTCTTTCGATCTCCGTACTACAGAAGAATTATCGGTTTTACGATCTTACAGGCCGTTTTGAGTACTCTTTTTTCACTTGGGCTCGCTCTTCCCGGCGCTTACCTTATGAGTCACTACAGGTTCCCCGGAAAAAGGATAATCAACGCTGTCACCACCGTACCGTTCGTTCTTCCCTCGATTCTGGTCGTCCTCGGTTTTGTTCTTCTCTTTGGAAACAACGGCTTGATAAACAGAACCATTATGGCAATCTTTGATCTGGAGGAGCCCCCTCTTAGAATTCTCTACAGCCTCAAAGCCATCATTCTTGCCCACGGTTTTTATAATTTTCCAATTTTTCTCCGTATTATCTCGGGGGTATGGCAGAATGTATCGGAACACACCGTGGCTGCCGCAAAAAGCCTCGGCGGAAAGGGGTTACGGCTCTTTTTTACTATTACTCTTCCTCAAATACTTCCGGGCATTCTTGCAGGCGGCATTCTCGTCTTTCTGTTCTGTTTTTTGAGTTTTGCAGTTATTCTGGTGTTGGGAGGCGGACCGCAGTACACCACAATGGAAGTAGAAATCTTTAGACTCGCGAAGTTTTCTCTCGATTTTTCCGAGGCGAGCGCATTAGCGGTTATTCAGCTCATCATCTCCGTCACCTTTCTATTCAGTTATTTGAAACTGCAGTCAAAAACGGCTTTCCAGGAAAAACGCTCAGGGTTTGCGGAAGGGCTGTTTCTCCGCCCCCTCGGTTCGATTCGAAGGGGATGGAGTAAATCGTTTCTGTGGGTCTACATAACCATGATTTTTATTCTTATCATTATGCCTCTATTTACAGTGGTCGGCTTTTCCTTTCTCAAGAAAACAGGCTGGTCGGGCGCACCTAAACTTTCTTTGCACTGGTACTGGTCCATCTTCAGCGGAGGAGGCAGCGGGACCGGCCTTTTTGCCCAGGAGTCATTGAGGGCGGTTATCAACACAGTGTGGCTTGCAGCGGTGACTACGGTAACAGCTGTACCGCTGGGCGTTTTCTTCTCTTTTATCTCTCAGAGAACGACCTTGTTCAAACGCCGTTTTGGAGAAACCGTTGTGATGCTTCCCATGGGTATCTCGTCGATCATGCTCGGGTTGGGATATATTCGGGCCGTTCACTTGAGCGGGATCGAATCGGGTTCCTGGCTTCTCATTATCTTCGCCCATATCATCATATCCTATCCTTTTGTTATACGCTCTGTTGATTCAGTATACGGTAAAATCGAGCGATCGTTACTGGAGGCATCGAGAAGTCTCGGGGCGAACGGATGGAGACTGTTCAGGACGATCGAACTTCCGCTCATAAAAGCGGGAATTATCACAGGTGCCGCCTTTGCCTTCGCTATTTCCGTTGGAGAGATAAACGCCACTCTTCTTCTCGCTCCGCGAAATATTGCAACCATACCCATAACCATGTACCGGCTGATCTCCGCCTATAACTTTTCCGGTGCATGCGCATTAGGTTCGATTTTGATGACTGTCTGTATTACTGCTTTCCTCGTTATCGAGGGGCTTGGAAACAGAAATGGAGGAGTATGAGTTTTTCAATTGATGCCACAGTAGAACTCGGAGATTTTGTTCTTTCGGTCGATTTTTCGGTCTCGCAGGGTGAACTTTTCACCCTGATCGGTCCCTCCGGATGCGGGAAAACCACCACCTTACGGGTTATTGCAGGGTTCATCAATCCGAGAAAAGGATCGATTATACTCAATAATCGCGATATTACCAGCGACCCTCCGGAGAAACGGAATGTCGGTTTCGTATTCCAGGACTACGCCCTCTTCCCCCATATGAACGTACATGGAAATGTTGCCTATGGTCCTAAAATGAAACGATGGTCAAGAAAAGAGATCGAGGCGGCTGTCCGCTCAAACCTCGAGCTGGTCCATCTCTCCGGGTTTGCCGGGAGAAATACGGCCGAGCTTTCCGGCGGAGAACAGCAGAGGATCGCTTTAGCCCGCGCCTTAGCTCCGAGTCCGGATCTTCTCCTCCTCGATGAGCCGCTGAGTGCACTCGATGCTAACCTGAGAACAAGGCTGAGACGGGAGATCAGAGAAGTCCAGCGGTATACCAACCTCCCTACTATTTACGTGACCCACGACCAGGGGGAAGCACTGGCCCTCTCAGACCGCATTGCAATCATGAAGGAAGGGACGATTATTCAGACCGGCACTCCGCAGGAACTGTACCGCTATCCGGACGATCTGTTCACAGCTCAATTCTTAGGAACTTCCAACATCATTCCCTGCCGGGTAACAGGCGACCACACGGTAACTACGCAGGCGGGGGAGTTTCGGGTAGATACTGTTGTCCCATCGGTAAATAATGGCGAGCAGAATCGGCAGTATCTGTTTTTCAGACCGGAATCGTGCAGTGTCCGCCCGGTTTCCGAACAGCTTCGAGAAGAACCGAACTCATTCCGAGTTATTCCTGAACAGGTCGAATACCACGGGGCCCATTTCCTCGGGGCCGCGTTACTTGCAAAAAATATCACAAGGGAAAATGCTATTGACAGCTCCCATTCCCCGGGTAAGGGAGAGCGTGGCCGTGAAAACGAACAGGGGTGGGTGCAATTTAATTCTTATCATCAATTGGAGCGGGGGAAAACATATATGCTTACTGTCCCTCCTGAGGCGTGCCGGGTACTTCCCGGTTAATCCGGGTCAATCCGATATGACTTTATTTCTCCCCTTCTCTTTTGCCAAATACATGGCCCGGTCCGCCCGGTTGATCCAGGATTCCCTCGTCTCACCTTCCCGGAATTGGGCAATGCCTAACGAGGCTGTGATTTGTATCTCATGATCATCGAAGCGAAGCGGGTCCTTCTCCAGTTCTTTGCGCATCCGTTCTCCCATGGCAAGCGCCTGTTCGATATCGGTATTCGGAAGAACAATAAAAAACTCTTCGCCTCCGTATCTTCCCGCGTGATCATATTTACGCAGCTCACCCATCAATTTCCGCCCGATATCTTTAATAACTTCATCGCCGACCTGATGACCGTAGTTGTCATTGATGCGTTTAAAATTATCGATGTCCATCATAATTCCGGAAAGCGGAGATTTTGTCCGGATTGCCCGGTCGATTTCTATGTCGAGTACCGCGAACAGGTTCATTCTACTCAATAATCCCGAGAGATAATCATATTTAGCGATTTTCTCTAATTCACTGTTGGTTTTTTCGAGCTCCCGGTTGACATTAATCATATCCTGATAGGCGCGCTTCAAATAGAGGTTCTGGTTGAGGATCCTCGAGGAGAGTTCTTCTTCCTGCTTGACCGCATGCTTGTAAAACTCTCTCTCTCGGAAGAGACTTATCTGTTTCTGCAGCCGAATTCCCGCAGCTTCGACGCGTGAGACGAACTCTTCGGGTTCAACGGGCTTTGCAATAAAATCATCCCCACCGGCTTCGACAACTGTCGTTATGTTCGTCACGCTACTTTTTTCAGAAATTACGATAATTTGTACCGGCTGATTATAGTTACGCTTTCTCAGATATCGGCAGAGATTGAGTGGTTCCGCATCCGGAAAAACCGACTCGATTATATAGATTCCGACATCATAATAGTCGCTGTGAGAGTAGCACTCCTCTTCACTCTTTGCGGTTACCACTTCAAAAGAGTTTTGCTCCAGTTTTTTTTTAAAAGAGTCTAGATCTTCGGGATTGGGATCCGCTATTAAAACAGTAAAATCATCCATCTCGCCAACTGTATTGTATTACAATAACCGGTTAATAACAACTTGAGTAGCTCCAATAAGAGCACCCAATATCGCGCCGAAGATGTTGATCCATTTCAGGTGTTTCTCGATCACCATAAGGAGCAATTTCTCGACATTCAACATATCCAAACTATTGATTTTGTCTACAACTATCGCATGAACATTAAAACTGTGGATAATCTCCGGTACCTTTCGGTCCAGAAGACGCAAAGCACGGGAAGTTATAAACGAATCGAGTGTTTTTTTTATCTCCGCATCAATACCGAACAATTCGCCGACCGACCGCTCTCCGCACCGCTCGAGTACTTCAGTAAGGAGTTCTCTCAGTGCGGAACCCAACTCGCTGCCGCTTCGGCCCAGCCACTCTGTAGTCCGTTCGGTCAAAAAATCAATCGCCTGGTCTTTTTCCAGATGAAAGTATTCCTGAAAAATAGTGCCGAGGGTCGCACTGCCGTGGGTTTCTATTCTTTCCCAGAGAAGGGCCGCCAATTTCTCGCGTGCCTGATCAGAGCCGAGTTTGTTCAAAGCTGTTTTTACTGTAATATGTGCGGCGTTTGCAACCTGCTTTTTGATATTTTCCTGCATACCGGTAAGACTCATCTCTTCGTAGCGGGAGAGGGCATCACCGACAGCAGCAATGACGGTGCTGCGAAGTTCCTCATTCTTCTTCGTCTCCTCAAACCGTCTAATCAGATCCTCGATAATTGCAGGCATTTTTGCGTCGAGCGTTTGATCGTATCGTGCCGCGGAGACAAAAAGCCTCTGCATTGGAGTGAGTTTATCGATTATGTCCCGCAGAAGGACTTTCCCCCGGATCTCGAGTTCCTTCTTGATGGTCGGTTTCTTGAGCCACTCCGTAACAGCCTCATGGAGAAACGGATACATCGAGTCGAGCAGAGCAGAAGCAGTATTTCCCAGTTCAACCGGGAGAAGCTCTTTGATGGAGGCTTCACTGTTTAGTCTTTCCAAAATAAACCGATCGATCCAGAGCTGGATCTTTTCGTGCGTTTTTTCCGCGGTTAGTACGCCCGTTATCCCGTAGAGTATTTCTTTCGTTCCTTTAAACCTTGTAACAAGGTTTGAGACAGTAGAGTCGAACAAGTAATCCATCATCCGGCGGATAAGCCTCCGGATAAAAGTCGTAAATCCCGGAGAGCGGATAAAGCCCTGGTACAATACCGAAACTGTGTCCCTCAGTTCCGGTTTTTGGGGAAGAACCGTAACTGTGGAAAGCGGGGTCTCGGTAAGCTGTTTCACTTCTGAGAAAAGCGTGGTGGTTTCCCGGCCCAATAAGGCATCCGAAAAAGAAGATACTGATTTGTACAAACCGTTTTGAAAATCAGGGGAGTTAATCTGTTTTCGGACAGCCTCATCGGTCAAGAGATGTGTAGAGACCATATCTGCAATACTTTCGGCAAGATTGCCCCGTTGTTTGGGTATTATCCCGGGTGTCAACGGTACACGGATACCGAATATTCTTTTTTCAGTGAGAGGACGGAAAAGCATTTTTATTGCAATCGCATTGGTGATATATCCGATTGCAGCGCCGGCAATAGGGGGGAGGGCATAGATCAGTACTGTATCGAAGGAAAAGGCCACGCCTAAAGCTCTCCAGCCGCTTCTTGCGCCATTTTTCGAGACCGGAAGACATCCAAATACGCTCCAAAGACCCAGCCGTTCAATCCTTCATAATTTATCTGATACCAATAATCTTCTTCTCCTTCTACTTTCTCCGATTCGTTGGTCTTAGAGAGGATTTCCAGGATATTTCCACGCCACAATGTGGTCACTGCATTCGAATCGGTCGTAGGCTTCTCCCGAAGTCTCAGATGAGAAGAGGTAACCACACCCCAACTGGTTTGAACAGTGAGAACGTTTGTGGAAGGGAACGTTATTTCCCGATTTTCAGTCTCCTTCGAACAGGAGCCGGTGAAAGCGGACAATATAAAAACTGTTAGTAGTGCCGGTATGGTTCGGCCAAGAAGATTTTTCATACACTTGATTTATTTGGGAATTTATGCATCTTTTAGATTATGTCCCGTACTTTTATAGCATGTTTGCTCTTTTTTGTCATTTCTTCTGTAACGGTTTTTAGTGAAAATGAGATATTCCATTGGCAGACCCGCACCGGTTTTTCCCTCTATATTACCGACAAAACGGGTCTCGATTACAAGGCGCAGCCCGCCGAGACCCTGCAGACCGGCTTTCTCTTTGCAATTGGTGATTATATAGCCATAAACACTACTGTGGGGATGTTTTTTGTACAAAGTTCCGACGCTAAAGGCGGATTCAGCTATCGCGGTTTTCAAGATTTGCTGATAAGGACAGACTTACAAGGCAGGCTGCCCCTGCATCGGGGTGAGAACTCCTTCTATCTTGGTCTCTCTATCGGTCCGGAGATTCACTATGCGCATTACTTATTTACCAATATTCAATTTTTTTATCCCGCACTGTTCGGGGAGCCGTTCTTCGATATTGTTTTCTCGGAGAAAAAACAGATAACACTGCGGATATCCCTTCCTGTGCGGTTTCAATTCCGTATCGATACGAACCTCTCGATGTCTGCAGGATTGGGAATATCCTTCCTCTTTCGTCCTTTGTATTTGTAATATTTGGGTGTATATTATAAGGTGCAATGAAGCATTTTACTACTTTTTTTGTAATAATTGTAACGGCAGTTTTATTATTGAGTTGTGATGTAACACCGAAGATGGAGGGTGAACAATACGCTCTCTTCTACGGGGTTGCAGACTATGATATTATTGCCGACCTGATGTTCACGGATGATGACGCGGAAGCTATGGGCTCCTTATTCGAGGACCGGGGATACACTGTAACAGTCCGCACGAACAGTGATGCTACCCTTGAAAACCTGCAATCTGACATAGAAGAGCTCTCCGAAAAGATTGACAAGGATGATACCTTTCTCTTTTATTTTTCGGGTCATGGAGGAAGGCACTACGACTTTTACGGTTATTATTCGGAAGAGCCGGAACATGAACCACCGGACGGTGACAGTGATAACGAATGGATCCTTCTCTCGGGCTCTCTACAGAGTGAAGATTACGATTCATGGTCGGAAACCGCCGTACATGAGGAGAAATTGGCGAAACTCATCTCCAAACTGGATACCGATAAGAAAATCATTATTATCGACGCCTGCAATTCGGGCGGTTTTATCAATAACATAACCGATATCGACGGCATACCTCCCAATTATCTCGAAACTATCAATGAAAATAAGGACAAGATTTTTTCAAGGGCAATCGATATCTATTTTGACAGTTCGCTGAGAGAAGACTATGCAGATATCTCCTATGAAGATGCACTTGTCATAGCAGCTTCGGGTGAACAGGAATACAGTGTGGAACTGTACTCCATCGAACACGGTCTGTTTACCTATTACTTTTTAAGATCAGCGGACCATGCGGACATCAACAGAGACGGGTACATAACAGCTACTGAGAGTTATGCCTATACTGCCGCAAGCCTCGATATAAATTGGAACTCATATATCAGCAGTGACTATCAATACCATCCTCACATCACCGGAGGGCCGGTTGATTTGGTGCTCTTTCCGGCAGAGTAGAAAAGGAGCCGTACAGTGTATATAGACCTGACCGTGCCGATGAGGCCGGGCATGATCTTCCGAAAAGGTTCCCCACCGCTCGATGTTCACCGGGAGGACTTTTCGCATGAAGAAGAGGGCACGTATTCAATGTCGATGGTGACAACACCGGTGCACATCGGTACACACATCGATATTATGGATGGGGATGTCGAGCTGTCTCCTGGGCGTTTTATCGGCAGAGGAAAGTTGATAGATGTCACCGCTGCCGCGCATAGAAATGGGGCCGTTATCAGTTTCGATGCATGCGGCGGCATAGAGGAAATCAGGGAGGATGATTTTGTGTTCTTCCGCACCGGTTGGGACAAATACGCTGAAACCGAGACCTACTTTCACCATCCGGAACTCTCCCGCGGAGTAATCGAGTTCTTAATCGAACGAAAGATCAACATGGCAGGCATCGATGCACTCGGCCTCGGATTGGGGAAAACCCACGGCACTTTTGACAGGCTATTGGCAGACAACGGCATGTACGCAGTGGAAAACCTGTGGAATTTAGGCCGCCTCCCGGCAGGGAAAGATTTTACAGTCTACTGTTTCCCGATGCGGCTTCCCGGCGTGGAAGCGCTCCCCGCACGGATCGTAGCGGAGGTGTGATCAGGTTCGGCCGGCTGTCAGACAGCCGGCCTCAAATAACGGGGAATACTACTCCAACTGCTCCTTTCCGGCTACTCCTCCCAGCCGTAGATGACTAATTCGGGGATATTTCCCCCCGATTCTTTCGCATCGAAAAGTGCATCTGATCCCATTGGTCTTAATAAAATACCGTGATTTGGATGGCCAATAAGTACCCAATCTTCAACGATCGCAGTTGCATCACCACTGACCCAACCGGTAGAAGATACTTCGGCTTGTGGCATGCCGATTATACTAGTATGAAAAGAATCTGAGTCTACCATTGTGTAAGAGTCAGGGGGGTTTTCTTCTGACCAATTTTGGATAATTCTGTATCCTTCAAAAAAATAAGGAGGAGTTCCGCCGATAGTATTACAATAGAGGTTTAAATAGGCTGCCTGTAATCCTTTAATAGATGAGATGTCAAATTTCACCATGGCTATTTCCCACGGTGCGACAGAATCATTTACTTCTAAGGAATTACTTGTAAAATAAGTAACATCTGTATCATCAATATATCCGTCAGCTATCACTTCGAGTATGATTTCAGTAGGGACCCCTGTCGAGGCCGCAACCGGGCCCGTGTAATGCTCCTCATACTCATCTTCGCCGTATGCCCACACACCGTAACAGTTGA
>CAZKZZ010000146.1:0-9580 GCA_964557375.1 uncultured Spirochaetales bacterium
AAAAGAAGTCTTAGGAAGAACCGACGGTAGGGGAGCGGACATCGTCATCGAGGCATCGGGAAATCCCAAAGCCATTGCAGGGACTGTGGATGCGGTGCGCAGAGGGGGGAAGATCCTCATGCTCGGGTATGCGCCCACCGATAGTGTGGAGTTCGATTTCAAGAAGCTCATCTTCAAAGAGGCGAGTCTCAACACATCACGCCGGTACTGCAACATGTATCCGCTGGCAATTGATGCGGTAGCGAACGGGCTCGTCGATATATCCAAGTGTGTTACCCACCGGTGGAACTTCGACCAGGCGTCAGTAGCGATGGACTTTTCGATCAACAACAAGCAGGAGATCACCAAAGGGGTGATACAAATATAACAAAATAAGATAAGACAAGGAGAATTACATGGGAAAATTAGATGTTAATACGATTACACGGGACCAGTGGCTCCACGATGTGTTTCCAGAGTGGGGCACCTGGTTGAATGAAGAGATAGCAGAATACAAAGTAAAGCCGGGCACGTTCGCTATGTGGTGGCTCGGCACAACCGGACTGTGGATAAAGAGTGAGGGCGGGGCGAGCTTCACCGTAGACTTCTGGGTCGGCAGAGGCAGAAGCACACATAAAGAGCCTCCCTTTGAGGAGACAAAAGACTTTCAGATGACCAGGATGACCGGCGGCCGCGCGCTTCCGCCGAACCTGCGGGCCTACCCCATGGTTATCGATCCGTTTCAAATCGGGAAGATCAATGAAATCGATGCGGTCCTCTCCACTCACATCCATGAAGACCACATCGACCCCTACGTGGCGGCGGCAGTCGTGCAGAACACGGACGCTCCCTTTGTCGGGCCGAAACTGTGTGTGGACATGTGGGTACAGTGGGGTGTTCCAAAAGAACGGTGTGTAGTCATCAAACCGGGTGATACCTATAAAATCAAAGACACGACAATCCATGCAGTCGATTCGTTCGACCGTACTGCTTTGATTACCACACCTCCCGAAGGCGACCTCCGCGGGAAGATGCCGGTGGATATGGACGAGCGGGCCGTTAACTATGTAATAGAGACCCCGGCAGGGACGATCTACGATACCGGGGATTCCCATTACTCGAACTACTACTATAAACACGGCAAGCAGTTCGACATCGATATCTGTCTCGTCTCCTACGGCATCAACGCTCCGGGCAACATGGACAAGGTCCCCGCATCGGACTGTCTCCGCATAGCCGAGAACCTCGATGCAAAAGTACTCATTCCGTTTCACCACGATACCTGGACCAACCAGGTCCCGGATGATCATGAGATTGCGATGCTCTGGAATTTCAACAAGGAGCACCTGCCGTTTAAACTGTTTCTCTGGAAAACGGGCGGGCGGTACGAATGGCCGACGGACAAAGATACAATGTGGTACCGGTACCCGAACGGCGCACCGTTCGACTTTTTTACCGACGAACCGAACATTCCCTATAAGACGTTTCTCTAGGGTGATTCTCTGAATGCGACAAATATAAAACGGAAAACAATATGAATGTAGAAGATATAAAACAGGTGACGGTAATCGGATGCGGCATGATCGGACCGGACATCTCCGCCAGTATTTTGCTGGCGGAGGTCCCGGTACGGCTGGTAGGCCTGGATGAGACGGACACGGAACGGGGTGTGGCCAATATCAAGACAGACCTCGAGGATTTGGCGGATGCCGGGGTAATTAAAGCCGAAGAGGTCCATGCTCTCCTCGGGCGTGTCGATATATCTACCAGTATCGCCGATGCGGTAAAAGAAAGTGATATGGTCTTCGAAGCGGTATTCGAAGATGTAGCAGTAAAACAGCAAGTGTTTCAGCAGATCGATGACAACTGCCCTGATCACGCCGTGCTCTGTTCGAGCACGTCCGGGCTTTCGCCCAATGAAATCGGAGCGCATATCAAAAAGCAGGACAGGATGATGGTCACCCATTTTTGGAACCCGCCCTACCTCGTTCCTCTTGTCGAGGTCGTACCTCATGAGAAACTGGGCAAGGAGGCGCGGGAAATAGCCATGCAGTTTATCGAGAAACTCGGTAAGGTACCGGTGGTGCTGAAGCGGGACTTTCCCGGTCACATCGGAAACCGGCTCCAGCACGCCCTCTATCGGGAGGCACTGTATCTGATCGAAGAGGGAATTGCAGACCCCGAGGACATCGACAAAGTGGTCTTAAACAGTTTCGGTCCGCGGTTTTCAACGATAGGGCCGATGGAATATTTCGACTCCTGCGGGCTGGATCTTCATGAAAAAGTGCAGGGATATCTCTACCCCACGCTCTGTAATGCTCCAAAACCGCAGAACATCCTTCTTAAAAATATAAAAGAGGGGAAGCTCGGGCAGAAGAGCGGAGAGGGACTCTACGATTGGTCGGGACGTGATGGAGAAGAGTTCCGCAAGCGGCGCAACAAACGGTTTATCGAGATCCTCAAGGAAAGAACATGATGGAGACAGCTTCAATAAAACAGGTGGCAATCATCGGGACAGGGATGATCGGCTCAGATGTTGCTCTCTATCTTGCTATGCGCGGTCTTTCCCCGATTATGGTGGGGAGAACGGATGAGAGTGTGGACCGGGGGCTTTCCCGTATACGGGGGAACATGAAAGAGCTGGTTGATGAGGGAGTCTACAACCGGCAGGAGGGTGCGCACATAACCGGCAGGATTGATACGGCAATTTCACTGGATGAGGCGGTCTCGGAGGCTGATCTGGTATTGGAAGCGGTCATAGAAGACCTGGAGGTCAAACAGAATCTGTTTGCAGCGCTGGAGAAAGCGGCACCGGATCATGCTATCCTCGCATCCTGCACTTCTGGTCTCTCCCCAAACGATATTGGGGAACAGTGTAAACGGAGTGAAAATATCATGGTCACTCACTTCTGGAATCCCCCTTATCTGGTCCCGCTCGTAGAACTGGTCGCGCATGATAACGCCTCAGACCGTGTAAAAGAGAAACTGATCACTTTCCTGGAATCGCTCGGGAAAAAGCCGGTCCTGTTGAAGAGGGACATACTCGGGCATATCGGAAACCGGCTTCAGCACGCCATGTTTCGGGAAGCTGCAGAGCTTATGGATCGTGGAGTTGCGGGAGCTGAAGAGATCGACAGAGTGGTCAAGTACGGTTTTGGGCCGCGGTATTCACGTATCGGCCCCATGGAATATGTCGATTCGGTCGGGCTCGATCTGCAGGTTGCAATCGAGAGTTACCTGTTTGAGGCCTTGAGTGATGCCAAAAAGCCGCAGAAACCGCTTACGGACCGCTACGATGCCGGTAACCTCGGGATGAAAACTGGGAAGGGGTTTTACGACTGGAACAAACGGGATCCGGGCGAGCTCATCAGACGGAAGAACAGGGAGTATATAATCCGGCTGGAACAGGAATGGTAAAAGCCGCACCATAAAAACCGTAAAAAGCACGCTCCTTGACTTTCTCCTATTCCTATTTTAGTCTTATCACTCGATCATACACTATGTACATATGAGGCTCTTATGAAAAAGAAGGTATTGATTCCTATCTTAGTGGTAGCTATTCTCGTCATCGCAGCTTTTATCATTTTCTTGAGCTACCGCAGTTTTGACACAACACTCGAGTTCACCTTCCGCGACGCGGTCAGCAAGGATTTTGTGTGGAACGCTACCGCCACTATGCAGGGACGGGTAATACGGTCGTTCTACCAATCCGACCAGGGGACCCGAAGCTATACGTTTTCTCATCTCAAACCGGGGGAGACGGAATTGACCATTGATGCGCCTTCCTATGAAAAGGTGGCCGTCCCGGTAAAGCTCAGGCGGGGCAGCAATACTGTAGAAGAACCGATCGAGCTCAAGGGATATGAGATCCCCGATCTCGACCATTGGATTATTTTCGAAGAACCGGCAGGGAATGATCTGCTGTTGGAACTGCATCCGGTGGGGACCGACGGCAAAGCGGTAACCAACCATCCCTGTGTCGATCTCTGGATCGGGGCCTTGGTCTCGGAACAGATAAAAAACGGGGCCCTCACTTCTGCTCCGCAGGATACCGGCTCCGAACGGGGAAAAAGCCTTTTTATGGGCAGCATCTCCTGGGAGTTCGACTCCGCACCGGAGACCATCTTCCGGTATACTGCCCGAATTCCGGGAAGACAAATAGCGGAGACAAAAGCGCGGTACTGGGTCATCGACTACATCGTTCTCGTTCCCGACGCGAGAAAAATCAGCTCGGATGAAGTAGATGCGCTCATGGAAGAGGTTGTCGGGGCCAGCCTCGCGTCAGCGGGCACCGGAAGTGGTGACGAATCGAACGGCGGCGCATCGGAGGCCGGAGCCGGCCGCGGAGCAATCGAACGGATACTAACTCGACTCGAAGAGGAAGAGGACCGGCTGGACTATTACTTTTTTACTAATTGGAACGTAGAGAGGCCATAATCATGATACAGACAAAAAACCTTGTTAAGCAGTACGGGTCGTTTACCGCGGTAAACGACTTGAATCTCAATATTCCGAAAGGAGAGATCTACGGGTTTTTAGGCCCGAACGGTGCGGGAAAAACCTCCACCATTATGATGCTCTTGGGCATCGCCCCCCCGACTTCGGGCGAGATCTTTCTCTTCGAAGAGGAGTTCGGCCCTCACCGGCTCGACCTCCGCAAGCGCATCGGCATGGTGCCCGAAAAGCACCCCGCGGGAATGTGGTCCTGGATGACCGGGGTGGAGTATCTGCAGTTTTTTGCAGATCTCTTTGAGCTCGAAAAAAAGACCGAAAACCCGCGTGACCGGATCGAACATCTTATCGAACAGGTCGGTTTAAGCGAGGCGGAGAACAAGAAGATTTCCGAATATTCGAGGGGCATGCTTCAAAAATTGAGCATTGTGCGGGCACTGCTCCACGACCCGGATATCCTCTTTCTCGACGAACCAATCTCGGGCCTCGACCCTCTGGGTATCAAACAGGTGCGGGACCTCATTATCGCTGAGAACAGAGAAGGGAGGACGATCTTCATCTCTTCACATCTTCTCTCCGAAGTAGAGAAGATCTGCCAGCGGGTGGCGATAATTTATAACGGCAGTTTGAAAGTGGAAGATAAAATGGCCAATATCCTCTCGAACCTCTCCACAGAACGGGAGATCCAAATCGGTCTGGAAACGATACCGGAGGCCCTCTGCGCGAGTATCAAAGAACTCCCCTTCGTTGTCGACGCATTCGAGAGGGAGGAGAAACTGGTGTTAAAGATTTCCAAGGAAGGTGATTTTAGAAAGGATATCTCCTCATATTTAATCAAACAGGAGTTAGTCCCTTTGAGCATCGAAGAGAAGACCATGTCCTTAGAAGATGCTTTCGTTACCATAACCCGTGAAAATATTGAACTCTTGACAAGTATGGGAGATAAAGCATGAGCGTACGACTACATTCAGCACAGGTAATTGCTAAACGAAAGATATTCGAAACGATAATCAATCCGGGGTTTTATATCGCCCTGGCACTCTCGCTTTTTACGAGCTATTTCCTAATAAACGGTTTTGTCCATTCCATTGATTCGAGCGGTTTCAATTTTGCCCTCAATCCGCTCTACGGAGCGCTCAGCAAGACGCTTGCCGGTGCTTTCGGAGATGCAATGATAGAGAAGCTGTTTTTAGAAGGACCTTTTCTGCTGGTCCTGTATATCTACCTTCTGCCGGTCCTGATATTCCTCTCCTTCAGCTCAGCATTCCGGTTCGGACTGGAGAAGAAAGTCGGTGCAGTAGAATTGGTAAGCTACGGGCCGTCGGACGGTACTTCTTATTTTCTGGCGGTATATTTGAAGGATTTGCTGTTCGCCCTCATAAGCATAGTGGCTCTTTTCATAGTGGCTCTTATCGCTTCGAGTGCGAATAATCTGGTGTTGGGACCGCAATTTTTATTCTCACTTATAACGGCCTTTTTCGTCTCGTCTGTTATTTTCGGCTACGGCATATTCGCGGCGAGTATTACCGAGAACGGCGGGTCCGCTGTGATTCTCTTTTTGGCTGTCATTGTCTTTTTCTTCGTCATTCTCGCCGGTTCTCTTTCTGTAGCCGGAGGATATGTGCAGACGCTTTTTAGTACCTTTTCTTCCGTACTGCAATGGATATCCCCCTTCTACTATTGGAGTATCTGTTCACGGGCGGTGGAAACCGGGGCCCCGCTTCTCTATGGAGTAGGACTCGTGCTCCTCGCCGTTCTTACGGTCCTGCTGCTTTTCATCAGTCACAAAATCCTTCAGGCAAAGGGGGTCCGCTCATGAGACGTCTACTGTTTGTTTTCTTACTGCTTGTTTTGGCTACCTGCTTTGTGTTTGCGGATGTTCCTGAACGGAAAGAACAATTCGTTTATTCAATTGTAGCCTTTCAGGGCGATGAGTATGCCGGGACCTTCTGTAAGGAGGATTCCAAAGAGATCTACCTTCTTGCTGACCATGACAATTTTCTGGTAGGGCAGAATACGTTTGTCTATTACTGGCCGATCACTAAAGAGTGGCGCACCGATGTACGGACCTTCCAGCACATTTTCGAGGGAAAACTGGAAGTCACCGGTCCGGGTATAGAAAAGCAGGAGCTTGAAAAAGAGGAGTACACCTACTACATGGTAAAAGGTGATTATGGTGATGAACTGATCATCGCCACAGGTGAAGAAGCGGAGCAGGTCCGCCAGGATTACCGGCAGATGATACGGGACTACTACGATGCTATTAATGAATTCAATAAAGCAAAGACCAGGTATGAACAGGAGATGATGGAACTCGCCTCTACCATCAGAGATAAGCGGGATGCGGGAGAGGATGTAAGTGAAATGATCGAGGAACTGCAGACGATGGAGCCTCCCCAAGAACCCCAGCGGCCGGAAAAGTATGTGGTCCCTCCGGTGGAAGTACGCGCGGCCTACATCATCAATCTGCCGCCGGGTGAATATACCATCCGCCATGTGAATGAAGAGGGAATGGTGTTTGAAAAATCGGAAAAAAAACTCATCGTTTTTGAGCGTAACCGGACCAAGGGAATCGGCTATGAGATTATTCCGGGTGATAAATGGACCCGGCCCGAAGAATCGAAAACGCCTTCGAGTGTGATCTATGTGGACGGTTCTACCGATCTGTATCTGCGTCCCTTTTTTGAAAACGAATATAACGACCACTACTATAAACGGCTTGTTAACAACAACGATTCCGGTAACCCCAATCTCATGACCTGGAAACGGGGAGTGCAAATTCCCCAGGCTACGATTCAGCTGTATCGGGGCAGGCTTTCTCAAAAAGAGCCGGATGAAGCGCTGAAAGAGAGGCCGTACTTTGTAGAACAGTCTAAGGGGTCCTCTTTAGGGTATAAAATACTCCCCTTTGATCCGGAAGGGGCGCACAAAGACAGAGATCCCAGTCTCAGGGCGTTTCACGTATCGCTTGATGAAACGGTTTCCCGGATGACGCTCCGCGTCGAAGGCGGAGAAGGCGAGCTTCTCGAGGGGAGCAACAGACAGATCCGGGTCGTGGACAGCGAAAAGAGCAATCTTTTTCTCCTCATTATCTCGATAGTTCCTCTGATTGTCATGGCGGTCCTGATGATAACGAGACAAAAACGGTACAGTTCTTAAAGCGGTATCGTACGGTCTCGGTATAAATAGGGAGGAGGGTATGGAAAAGAACGTATATGTTGCAATAGATCTCGGTGCTGAGAGCGGAAGAATCATCGCCGGTGATGTAGAGTCAATGGAGGTAATCCACCGGTTCCCGAACACACCGGTCCGCATTGGAGATTCCCTCTTCTGGAATGCGTTGGGTATTTTCAGTGAGATCAAAAAAGGGCTCAAAGATGCCTTCTCCCAGTACGGAAACCGGATTGTAAGTCTCGGGGTCGATACCTGGGGTGTCGATTACGGGCTTCTCGACCTGCATGGAGAACTCTTGGGGAATCCGTACCATTACCGGGACAGCAGGACCGATAACATACCGGAACAAGTGTTCGAGAAAGTGCCCCGGGAACAGGTCTATCGGACCACCGGCATTCAGATCATGCAGATCAACACACTCTACCAGCTCTACTCCTTTTCCCGAAACCATCCGGAGATGTTTCAGGCCGCACGACACCTGCTTACTACACCCAATTTGTTCAACTATTGGTTAAGCGGTGCGTTAAAAAGCGAGTATTCCATCACTACCACTACCCAGCTGTATAATCCGGTAAAACGGGAATGGGCGTATGATCTCATCAGGACTTTGGGACTCAAGGAAGATCTGTTCGGTGAAATCGTCATGCCCGGTACTGTTGTAGGTACCCTTCTCCCTTCGATTGCACAGGAATTAGGGGCCCCGGAAGGAGTACGGGTGGTAGCAGTGGGATGCCATGATACCGCTTCTGCAGTGGCAGCCGTGCCCGCTTTGAGAGGAGATGACGCTCCCCACTACGCGTATTTGAGTTCCGGTACCTGGTCGTTACTGGGAATCGAATCCCCTCAGCCGATAATTACCGAAGCTTCGTCGAAATACAATTTTACCAATGAAGGAGCAGCGGACGGGGGGATCCGATTCTTAAAGAACATCATGGGGCTGTGGATCGTCCAAGAGTGTAAGCGTTCCTGGGACGAGTCCGGCAAGGCCTACAGTTACGCGGAATTGACGCAATTGGCTGAGGAGTACGGACCTGCCGATTTCACCATCGATGTAAGTGATGACAGGTTTCTAAAACCGGGCCTCATCGATGAGAGTATGCCCGAGCGGGTGGAAGCGTACTGCAGAGAGACGGGCCAAACAGCGCCTGCACATGTCGGGGGGATGGTACGCGGGGTCTTAGAGAGTTTGGCACATGCGTATGTTGAAACGCTCGATTCGGTCAAGGAAATTACCGGAAATCCCGTCGAAGCACTCCACATTATAGGCGGCGGGTCTCAAAACGACCTCCTCAGTCAGTTGACCGCCGATGCAGCAGGTATTCCGGTGTACGCGGGCCCGGTCGAAGCGACCGCCATCGGAAATATGCTGATGCAGGCAGTTACCGCAGGGGATATAGAAAGCCTCGATGCAGGGCGAAAACGTGTCCGGGATGCTTATTCCATAAAAGAGTTCACTCCTCGCTGAGCAGATCTTCCCAGCCGATCCCGTCACCTGCTTTTACCGGTTTTGTAACTATTTTTTCGAGAATGACCTCATAGAACTCCGGTCCGACCCCCGGCTTAAACCGGCCGGAAGAACGCAGCAGTGCACTGTTTTCGGTGGTGAGCTTTGTCCCCGGCACAAGATCGGTGAGCGCGCGGACCGACCGTCTCGTTCCCAGATAATGGCCCTCCTCAGTTGGTGTGACCTTCTTGAGCGCGGCGCCGAGCACCGATTCAACCCGCTCCTCCCCGAACTCTTCTGCAAGCCGGGAGAGGGCGGCATCCTTTTCGAGTGACTCTGTCTTCCTTACAGCCCTACACATACCCGCGAACTCATCCGGGGTGAGGGCAAACGTATCATCGAGCCCCTCCCTCCCTTTTTCTAAACAGATATGTTTCTCGATAACCCGTGCTCCGAGTGCGGCCGCGGCAGCAGGGGCGAGTACCGGCTCTGCTGAATGGTCGGAGAGGCCCGCCGGCACGTCAAAAACAG
>CAZKZZ010000147.1:0-9560 GCA_964557375.1 uncultured Spirochaetales bacterium
CATCGCCTCACTCAACAGGTACGTAGCATATTTTTCATGGAGAAAAATGGTTTCACCACTCCACACCGTGCTCTCCGTCGAAGGGGACATGTCCAGGACCAGGGCGGAAAGAACGCTGCGGTGGCGCCGCTCCCGGAAGACGTAGAAGTTGTTCTCCATCTGATTCCCGGAAGAGAAATCCATCAACGCGTCCACATACCGGTCGAAATCGATCTCATGGCCGTCGTCCATGCCCCGCCGTTCGATGAGGTTTTCCGGGCGCAGCTTCATAAAGGTCCGCTTTACCGTTTCTACGTAGTGCGCATATCTGCCTCGAAGATTGTTACGCGGGCCCGACTCCGGCTGGGAGCTCGGGAGGTCGGCCAGGATACAGTGGTCGGTGAGGTAACAGTACTTCTCCACGTCCCATTCCGGATAGAGGTAGAGCTCGCCTGCGGTCTCTACCGTCTTCTGCTCGTACCGGTCCATATGTTTGAGGGATGCTTCCTCGAGCTGCTTCTTCGCTTTCCGCTGCTCGAGGTTTTTCTCGACATCCTCGCCGCGTTCCCTGCTGTTTTCTACAATTTTTGATTTCATCGATTTGATTTCCGCCTGCAGAGGGGAGTTGCGCTTATCTCCGGTGACCCCGATAAGGGAGAGGTCGAGCTTAAAAGTTTTTTTATTGACGCGGGCCTGCCGAAGCATCTCCGGCATGTTCCGGTTCATATAATGGATGATGATCTTATACAGTCTGCCCGCGGAGATAATCGAATCATACACGTCTGCCTCGGCAATACCTTTGAACTCATCGAACCGCTCCATCATCAGTTTGTGATATGAATCCTCTTCCGCCCCGAGAGACCCTTTTAGTTTCCGGAACCAGACCGACTGGATAAACCCGTTTAAGAGGTTGTCCACTCCGCGAAGCTCGTCCAGAGAGTCGAGCCGGTCAAAATCGATTGCATCGACGATCTCCCGCTCCCGCGCGTATCCCTTGTAGGTGCCGTAGAGACGCCGGTTTACCCGATAATCCTCGAGTATGTTCCAGAGGTCGTTCAGTAAAAAGGGAAACTCCGCGTGAAAGAGCAGCCTGGTCAGATATGAGGCGTAGTGCGGATCGAGGGAGATCGAACCTACCGTGTACCCCTGACGGGTCAGTTCCTGCTTGACCTCCCCTAGATAGTCGGTGAGTGCGCGCTTGTTGCGCACAAACTCCCCGGGGAAAAGCTTATTCAGCTCTTTCGATGCAGAGATATACCGGTCACGTGTCTGGGTGAAGGAGCCGAACTCGATGTGGGCGCATTCATGGGCTACACTGTGGAGGAGCATCATGTAGTTTTTCTCCCGGTCTTTTACATAATTGACATACCCGGGCATGAAGATGGTTTTTCCGTCGGTGTAATACTCCACATCGCGGTTACTCAAGGGAAAGTCTTCGACTTTTTTGAGACCGATAGGTTCTTCTACAATTGCGTTTACAAAAAACTGGAGCCTGCGGAACACCTGTTCGAAGTAGATGCCTGAATCGACCTCCTGCCAGATCCTCCTGCTCAGATCAGACTCCCGTTCAAAATACGCCTTCGCACTCTTCGAACTGTCACCGTGTTCCCGGATAATCCGCGCCCCTTCTACCACCCAGTCGGAGAGGTCGAGATGAGGGTGCTCGACAAATAGTTCGAATATTCGCTTGAGGTAGCGGGAAGTTTCGGAGTGGGAGATGCGGATAAAATCCTTTAAGAGATTCAGGATGGCCGGAATGAGTTCCCTGCGGTCCGGGTAGAAAGCGGTCACACATGTCCCGATAAGAGAAAACAGGGAAAGCAGGTGTTTCCCCGAGTACCGGTCATCGATATAAAAATCGTAGAGGAGGAACAGCAGCTCTTTCGCAGTGATGCGCTTGGCCCGAATAGTTTTTTTAACGCTCGAGACGCCGATGTGAAACGAGAGACCGCGATGGAGCGAGAAGAGGATGAGCATTTTTATGAGAAGAAAGAAGTAGCGGGCCTCCTCCCCGGATCGGACGGCCCTTTCCATAAACAGTTCCATAAAACCTGTAACAAGCTTCGAGGCAGAGAAAGTCTCGATGCCGAGCTGTACGGACTGCAGGAAAAGGACCTCCGGGCGGCTCGCCTCCCGTCCGTAGCCGAGCTCTTTCATCTGTGCGTCGAATCTCGAGTTCAGTTTGTGCAGGTTGACCCGGCTCTTTTCGTACACCGTTTTCATTGGGAAGTTCGGATATCGGACCGGTGCCGGATAGTAGGCGGCGATTAAAAGATAGTTTCTAATAATAAGCGGCAGGATTTCCACATAGGTTGCATCTTCTAAGAAAAACTTTCGAAACAGTGGAGAGGAAAAAAAATAACGGAGTTTTTCTATAAAAAAGTCTGCCGTCTTAACAGCCTTATTAACGGCTTTTTTGTTGGAAAGGTCGTCGGTACCACCAGCACTATCAGCACCGCCGGCAAGTATGTGACGTGCTTCGAACAGTCCCCGGGAGTAGGATTGGAGCTGAGAGAGCGAGCCCCGGCTTTTCTCCTCCATAAGGGCGAACAGCGCCTCGCTTTCCTCGATACCGAACAGGTCTGCTATAGTATTCCGGACCGTTTCCGTACCCGTCAAAACAGTTCAAAGCCCTTGCAGATGTCGATGAGGCTCATCTTCATCTGATGATCGTCGGTAATAGGGGAGACGAGGGTGGTCATGACCGCGTCCTTTTTGGGCACCCCTTCGGTGATAAGAGCGGCGGCATAGACGAGGAGCCTTGTCGATACTCCCTCGGTAAGCCCCTGGTTCTTGAGGCTCCTGATTTTTCTTCCCGCTGCAACGAGGCTCCTGGCCGTTCCCTCCTCGCATCCACTTTCGTGTTTTATCACTTCGATTTCGATCTGTTCGGGAGGATAGTCGAAGTCGAGGGCCACGAACCGTTGTTTTGTAGACGGTTTCATCTCCTTTAAGACCGACTGGTAGCCCGGGTTGTAGCTTACGATGAGCATAAACTCAGGAGGAGGGGAGACAACAGTACCTTTCTTGACTAAGGGGAGGACCCGCCGATAGTCGGTAAGTGAGTGGAGCAGAACAGCCACATCTTTTCTCGCCTCCACGATCTCATCGAGATAACAGATCCCGCCGTAGCGGACCGCCTTGGTAAGCGGTCCGTCTATCCATTCCGCCCCCTCGTTCAGGGTGAGAAAAAACCTGCCTACCAAATCATTAGCCGTCAAATCTTCATGACAGGGAATCGTCACTAAAAACCCCTTGTTCCCGGTGAAATCTTTTACCTCTCCCTTGATGGTGCCGTTCCCTTTGTCCATCGAAATCTTGGTAAGGGTCCTTTTCAATCTGAAGGCCATGTGTTCGATAAAGCGGGATTTCCCGCAGCCGGTGGGGCCTTTGAGGAGGAGGGGCAGTTTGCGCTTAAAGGAGGCGAGAAAGATCTTTTTCTCGTTGCCCACGGGGAGATAGAACGGCTCCTCGGAGATTTTGGTTTCTTCGATTAAAGTTTCGTTTACCGTATCGTTTGGTGAGTAATATCTGTCTTCCATTATCCGCAGAGCTATTCGTACAGTCTTTTATACCCCATCTCGAGCCGCTCTTTTTGAGGAAGCTCATACTGCCGTAGTTTGGCAAACTGGGGCCGGTTTTTTATCCGTTCGAATATTTTTCTGTTTTTTCGTGCCGGGTTCCAGGCGGTGTCCGCGTATTTTCTGCTGGTCACACGGTGTCCGAAGTTGAATATGAGAAAGAAGAAGTAGTATTTGATGCGCCGCAGGTTGGCCAGCACCCCGGTGGACCGTCTGAAAATCGAGAGGTAACTGTAGGTTTTTTTGTACGCCCACCGCACCCCTGCTGTCAGCTCGAGAGGGGTCATCTGCTTGGGGTTGAATACGACGTTCCCGCAGTCGTACTCGGCCCACTGTCTGCTGATAAACCGGCCTTCGCGGTCAATCTTTTTATAGAAGTTGGTCCCGGGCAGGGGGGTGAGTACGGAATACTGAACACCGTCAAGTTTGAGCATATTGGCAAACTTGACTGTCCTCTCGAACACCTCTTTGTTGTCGCTGTCGAACCCGAAAATAAACCCACCTTCTAAGAATATGCCGTGCTTGTGGAACCGTTTGATTGCGGTTTTATAGAACTCCACCTTGTTCTGCGATTTTCCAATCTCTTTTAAGGCCTGTTTGGAAATCGTCTCGATACCGACGAACAGTCCCTTACAGCCGCTTTTTGCGGCGAGTTCGAGCAGTTCCTCATCATAGGCTGCATCGATAGAGGCCTGACTCATCCAGATAATGCGGTAGGGAATGAGCGCTTTGAAGAGACGCTTCGCGAACGGGCGGTTGGCCATGATATTGTCGTCAAAGAACATGAAAAAACGTTCGGCAAGGCTCTTGCCGATATTCTGTTCTACGAACTCGATTACCTGCTCGACCGGACGGCAGCGCAGCTTTTTTCCAAAGGTGTCGGTGACCGAGCAGAACGAACAGTGGTGGGGGCAGCCCCGGGTAATATGTATTCCGCGGGTACCGATATATTTCCCCTTGGTAAGCAGGTCGGTGCGGGGGAGGGGAACGTGTTTCATGTCCGGTTTTTCATCGGCTTGGTAGGTCGGATGCAGTGCCGCGGCACCGCCTACCCTGAAATCGGCGATAACTTTCTCCCACGCACCTTCGCATTCACCGATTACGACTGAATTGCCGTGCTCGAGCGCCTCTTCTACCATGTAACTGACATGGGGTCCGCCGAAGACGACCGGTACCCCCAAATCCTGATACTCGTCGGCGATTTCGTACGCCCTCGGAGCTCCGGCTGAGGTAACACTGATGCCGACGAGGTCCGGAAGGTTGCTGAAATCAATCGGTTCGACATTTTCATCGTACAAGGTCGTATCTATATCGGAGGAGGTGACCGCGGCAACGTTTAAAAGCCCGATGGGGGGCATTTTGAACACGCGGGCCCGCTTGCTTCTCTTTTTTTTCTCCTGTTTTGTCCACATAGGAAATATAAGATGTAGTTTCATAATGCTTTCAGTGTAAAACGTAGAGAGGTAACTTGCAAGGCTATTAAATAGTGATGTCAGTTAAAAGTAGATTTTAGTCAGCGGATTACTTTTTTTGTAGTTGTTTCCGATGCTTCGGAAGGTGTATTTCGAATGTCGCCCCTTCTCCTTTTTTACTCTTTACGAAGATCGTACCCCCATGACCTTCGATAATCTGTTTGGCTATTGCTAATCCCAAGCCGGTACTCGTTTCTCCGTGTGTTCCCGCGTTGGAGAGTTTGGCGAAGGGTTGGAACAGCTTTGTCTGGTCTTTTTCCGAAATCCCCATCCCGTGGTCTTTGACTTCGATCACTACTGCCGAGTCCCGGTTTTGAAGTGCGATGTTAATAGAACTGCCCGAGTAGGAGAATTTTACCGCGTTGGAGATGAGGTTGTCCATGACCTGCTGCAGTTTTCCGGGGTCGGCTTCAATAGTGACGTCATCGATTTCGGGGAAGAACGTAATGGATATCTCTTTTTTGGAAGCCCTCGGTTTGTTTATTGAAATCACTTTCCGCATCAGCTCTACTATATTGAAGGTGCTGATGTAGAGTTCCAATTTACCGGACTCTATTTTATTGATCTCGAGCATTTCGGTTACGATTCCCAGCATATGACCGGCAGTTTCACGTATTGTAGAAAGATATTCTCTCTGTTCTTCCGTTACAGGGCCGGTGTCCCCTTCCAGTATGATCCCGCACATCGAGTGGATGCCGCTAAGCGGATTTCTCAGGTCGTGCGCGGCCATACCGATCAGATAGTTCTTGTCTTCGATCAGTTTTTGAAGCTGGGCATTCTTTTTGAACAAATCGCGCTGGAGATTGGTCAGTTCATTGTTCAGTTTAGTAAGTTCCCAATAAGCATTCTCCCGGGATGCCGGTTCTCTTTTTTCGATCTGAGAGTTCTCTTTCATAGTGGAGCGGAGAACGTCGGTCTGCTCATTATTCATCCGCATCACTTCTTCGTAGTAGTAGCTTGCATCGGTTTTAGAAGATGACGCGACGATTATAATCTGATCATTCATGAACCCACCTACAAAGTAGAGGTCCGTAATGTTGTCTTCCGCCTCCACGTTTATGTTCCAATCGTAGAGTGCTTTCTCCTCCTGAACTTTCAGGAAAAAGGTAAGCAGTTTTTGAATACTGCTCTCCTCGATAACGGTAGCAAGAGGAGCCCCAGGTTCAAGTTTTCGGGTAAACTGAATATCGTTTCTGATTACATGCTCGATCGTACCGTATTTGTCCGTAATGCAGGCAAGTCCGAAAAAACGGTCATTTTCATTTTTTGCCATAGAATCTACCTGTCCTACCTATCCTGCCTGTCCTACCAGTTTTTCCGCCGTTTGTACTGCCTCTTGAGCGTTCCGGGCGTACCCGTCCGCTCCCACTTTTTTCCACAGGGCCGCATCGAGATTAAACGGATATCCTCCCACGAGTATTTTTACCGATTCCAGCTCATCTTGGGAACGGACAGCTTTTATGATACTTTCTACATTGTAAATATTATAGGCGATTGTTACCCCGATTCCGAGTATGTGCGGTTTTTTCGTTTTTACCATATCAAGAATCGCCTGCTGTGGTGTATTTGCCCCCAGAAAGTAGGTGTCCCATCCCTCGAGTTCAAAAAAATCACTTATCATCCTTACCCCGATCTCATGCAGCTCATCCCCTACACAGGCCCCCAAGAAAACACGTCCGTTTTTCTTTTCGTTGAAAATATAGGGGTAGAGCCTGCTCATGATGAGCTGTGTGGCGGCGGTACAGTAGTGCTCTTCTGCTACACTCACCTTATTCATCTGCCACAATCTTCCCAGTTCGATCTGGACCGCCTGGAATACATGGAGGTAGAGGTCGGTAATCGGCGTACCCTTTTCTACCGCAGTGAGTATCATTTCTGCCGCACTATTTCTGTCTCCCTGTAACAGTGTATCCAAATAGCGGCTTCCAAGCCCGCTCAAGGGGTTGTCCGGTCCGAGGGCTGTTGGATGGTCGGAAGGAATCGATGGGAACTCCTCTATTGCCCGTTCCAGATACGCCGCGGCCGATTGAACCGTATCCGCGGGTAGAGTTTCACCTATAACCCGTTTTATGACGTCGAGACTCTTGACAAACGAATCGTTCGAAACTCCGAGAGATTCAAATAAAGCTTTTGCCCATGCCACATAACTTTGAAAGAGGTGATATGAGTCTACATGGACCGCATCGGCTAAATACATCAGATGATAGCCGATATCTTCGATACACCGCTCCTTGTATTCAGCTGTCATCCGCTCACCAATCGAAGGGTTCTCTTTTATGAGAAGGTCGAACACTTTCTCGGAGAGGACATGCTTTCTTTCCCGTATTGCATGACGAAATGTGTCGTCATGAATAGTGCTGTTAGGGTCCAAAGAACGCTCCTGTTGATATATTGATGATAACCATAGATTTTTACTTAATATATAAAATTAAGAAAAAAAATTCTACCTTATCGATAAATTTTATGTGAAGCCTTGCTATAGTAATTGTTAAATAGACAGATTCGGGATACTATGTATACTATATGCGTGTAAGGAGCCATCGGTGAAACAAATATTAATTATTGATGACGACCCCCAAATTCGTTCACTCGTTAAAAGACGTCTCGAGAAAGACGGTTATTCGGTGTGGGAAGCTGTCCACGGAAAGGAAGCTTTGAAAACGCTCGACGAGAAGGAGATTGATCTAGCCATTGTGGATATCATCATGCCCGAAAAGGGGGGCATCGAAACGCTGATGGAGTTTAAAACCAAGTATCCCAATTTGAAGACCGTAGTTATCTCCGGAAAAGTCGACACGGAAGCGGACTCATTTAAAATGCTTATCAAGCAATTCGGCTCTCAGACGATTCTCACCAAACCGTTCGAGCTCGACCGGCTCGTCGGGACCGTCGAAAAACTGCTTTCCCAGGAAACCATTTAGTAGTAACAAGATATGGCACTTATTGGTATCGCACAGATGCTCGTCTCTGCAGGCAAACCGGAGGATAATATTGAACGGGCCGGCAGTATGATCGCGGAAGCCGCCCGAAAGGGGTGTGATATCGTGGTCCTGCCCGAATGTCTCGATCTAGGCTGGACATACCCGGAGGCAGTCCGGGCAGCAGAACCAATTCCCGGCACATATAGTGATAAAATTGCAGAATATGCTGATAAAAACGCTATATATGTGGTGGCAGGACTGACCGAAAAAGCCCATGAACCGTACGGAGAAGCGGTGTACAATGCAGCAGTCCTCATCTCGCCGCAAGGGAATATCATCCTCAAAAACCGAAAGATAAACATTCTCGATATTGCCCAGCATATCTACAGAACGGGAAACCTGCTCGCAACAGCACATACCCCGTTTGCAACGATTGGAGTGGATATTTGCGCGGACAATTTCCCTTCTTCATATGCAATCGGTCATACCCTTGCCAGGATGGGGGCAGAGCTCATCTGCTCGCCCAGCGCGTGGGCCGTGGATGCCGACCATGACAACAGAAAAGAACCGTACGGTGACCTGTGGCGCGAAGCGTATTCCGATTTGGCCCGTCTCTACCGGTGTGCCGTTGTCGGGGTCAGTAATGTAGGATGGATCGATGCCGGACCCTGGAAGGGAAAAAAGTGCATCGGCTCTTCTCTCGTTGTCGGGCCCGGCGGGGATGTGCTCTTTCAAGCACCCTACGGCGTCGATGCGGAGGGGCTTTTCCCGGTCGAAATAAGTATAGTATACCAATCTCTTACCGGAACGAGACTGGACGAGGAAGTTGCACTCAAAACCGGTTCCCAAAACGGTTTTAGGGCCGGATCCGGCGATGCATCAGGGTAGAACTCAGGGGGAGAGTGAACCGCTTCGAAGTGCCTGTTCCATGTTTTCGACATTGAGCGGCGGAGAAAAGTAGTACCCCTGTACGTAGTCGCATTCCTTTTCTTGCAGGAACTTGAGCTGTTCCGCGGTTTCCACACCCTCCGCGATTACTTCCAGTCCCAGTCCTTTAGCGAGGGAGAGGATTGCGGATACGATCGTAGCGTCCTCCGGTTTGTGTTCTACTTCGGCAATAAAACTCTGGTCGATTTTCAGGTTGCGGATAGAAAGCTTCCGCAAGTAGCTCAGGGATGAGTATCCGGTACCGAAATCGTCGATTGAAATCGATATACCGAGACTCCGCAAGCGGTCGAGAATTTGGAGAGACGATTCGACATCATCCATGATCGCGGTTTCCGTAATTTCGAACTCCAGTTTTCCGGGTGGGAATCCGGTTTCGTCGAGAATGGCCTGCACCATTTCAGCCAGATTGTGCTGGGTAAACTGGACCGCTGAAAGATTTATCGCTAGGATTTTCTGAGGGAGCCCCTGTTCATTCCACTTCATGTACTGCTTGCACGCTTCCCGGATGATCCACTCACCCACGGGGAGGATGAGCCCCGTCTCTTCCGCTAAGGGGATAAACTGCCCCGGTGAAACCAGGCCCAATTCCGTGTGTTTCCATCGTACCAGCACTTCCATCCCCGATACCTGTTTGTTTTGGGTGTTTATCTGGGGCTGAT
>CAZKZZ010000148.1:0-1096 GCA_964557375.1 uncultured Spirochaetales bacterium
GGTACTGGGAAAGCTATAGAAATGCATTTAGCTACTCCGACTACGATTTTGCTCGCTACATCTTCAACAGTTTTTTCGTAACATTTTGGGCGGTAGCTCTCTGTATTTTTCTTTCCGCCACCTCCGGGTACGGTTTTGCCAAATATAAGTTCAAAGGAAACAACATTCTTTTTACCATCGTCCTTTCCACCATCATGATTCCATTTCAAGCCATTATCGTCCCGCTTTTTCTCCTGGTAAAAGAGATGGGCATGCAGAACTCGTACTTGGGACTCATTATTCCGGAAGCTCTCACCGCGTTCGGGGTGTTTATGATGCGTCAATTCTTTTACTCCGTACCGGATGATTATATCGAGTCCGCCCGGATCGACGGGGCCAATGAATACGGCATCTTTGTCCGCATCTCGATCCCCATGTCCAAGACGGCTATCTTAGCGCTGGTCATCTTCCATGCCCAATGGGTGTGGAACCTGCTGCTCTGGCCGCTGGTCCTCATCACCACACCGGAGATGCGCACCCTACCCCAGGGTATTGCTCTCTTTGCGGGGGTCTACTTCACTCCCTATCCGGAACAACTGGCAATCAGTGTTGTCGCCTGTCTGCCTCTCGTGATTCTCTACATCTTTCTGTCTAAATATTTTATTCAGGGAATTGCAATGAGCGGGTTAAAGGGTTAAAGCCGGGACAGTCCTGAGCCGCAGCTGCCTCTCGCTCGACACTTCGCCGAGAAACTACATACGCTACATACCGAGAAGCAGTTCCGCGGTCTTTCTTATTTCCTCGTAGGGGCCGCGAAACGCCCACAGCTGGGAGCTGTCCACGCATGTTCCTGCAGGCAGGTGGTACTCCATTTCGGAAAAAGCCACTCCTTCCGCGTTGAAATTACACGCCTGGAAAACATACCCAAAATCTTTGAGATCTTCAGGTGTGTTCCATGCCACATCAATATAATGACCGGACGGATTGGAGAAGAAATTACGTATGACCAGAGACCAGCCGCCGTTCTGTTCTACGATATAGCCTGCTCTCCCGGTGACCACATCCGCAGAAACTCCTATTTTCTGGCTCGCTGCACTATTCATCGTATACGATATCA
>CAZKZZ010000148.1:1196-4731 GCA_964557375.1 uncultured Spirochaetales bacterium
AATTGAAACCGTATATCTTCTTCGGTATGAAACGCCCGGAGGGTGAACTCAGTATCCAGCGTAGCGGAAGCTGGTACTCTACCGTTTCTATCTTGGACTGCGTTCTTTGAGGCGGGCCCGAATTCGGCGGGACTGTAATCAGGAGCAACCACGAAATGGCCCGGGTCCATCTGCTCAGGCACCTTGTAGGTCTCCATCTCCAGGTTGGGATAGTCCGGAAAAAAGTAGTACAGTTCAGGCGCGATCCAGCTACGGTCCCCTCCGATATTTTTCCACCCCGGTTCCGCGAAGAGCTGCTTTGCCCCAAAAACAGAATCGAGACCCGGATTGGTCCAGAAAAAGTTCTCCCCCTCCTCATCCGGGAACAGACCCAACACTCTTCCGCCGAAGGCCGTTATCACCGCCGCTCCGGCACCCGAGCCTGAAACAGAACAGGGCAGCACCTCGTAGGTCTGCCCTGTCTCATCCAGAATGTTAGTTAATGCCGAAATATTATTTTTACTGTCGATATTCATCACCCCATATTTCGCAGTACGGTCTTATCAGTCCCGGACTTTCGCCCAGGTCTTCTTTTTAACACTCTCTAAGATTGCATCGAGTATTTTCATCTCTTCATATCCGGTGCGGAATGTCGGCCTCGAGATCCCTGTGCCGGAATCACCGCCTTTCTCTACGGCAGTGTAATAATCTTTGAACAGGTTCATAACCGCGTCATGATACCCCATGGGGTGCCCTGCTGGAAGGCTCGCATACCGCGCAGTGGTGGGGTCCTGCAGTACCGGAGATTCGATGAGTACCTCGTTCTCCTTTTCCCGCTGCCCGATCCACAACTCATCGGAACGCTTGTGGTTCCAGGCGTAGCCGCATTCGCTCCCGTAAATCTCGAAGGCGGTTTCCGATTTCCGGCCCGTGCACACCTGACTGGTAGTAAAAGAGCCGGGCGCACCGTTAGAAAGGGTGAACAGCACCGAGGAGTAGTCCTCTACCTCCACCTTTATGGTTTCGGTCTCGACGTCGTCTATCTTTTCGAAAGCCATAACCTGCCGTTTCGGCTTTTTCCGTTCAGGGATCATGGTATGAAAATGTCCGAATACCTCTTTCACCTTCAATCCGGTGGTGAACTGTACAAGATCGAACCAGTGACTGCCGAGGTCCGCCGTAATATTGGACTCGCCGCTCTCACTCTTCTCGAGCCGCCAGGTGTAATCGGTCTCCTTGGAGAGCCAGTCCTGAAACCAGGTCCCGGTCGCTAAGCGTACCTCTCCGCAGTCTCCGCGCTGGATCCGTACTGCCATCTCCTGGACCACCGGATAGTAACGATAACAGAAATCGACCCCGGTTACCGCATTTTTCTTCTCTGCCGTCTCGACCAGGTCTTCCGCTTCTTTCAGGGTCATTGCCAGCGGTTTTTCGGACAATACTTGTTTTCCCGCGTTCAAGGCGGCTTTTGTAATCTCGTAGTGGACACGGTTCGACGTACAGTTATGGATTACATCCACGTCAGGATCATGTATCATCTCTTTGTAATCAGCCGCAACCTTTTCGATATTATATTTTTCCGCGGTTTGTCCGGCGAACTCCTTATTAATATCGGTAATAGAGACGATCTTGATCCCTCCGATTCTTTTGAGCGCTTCTATGTGCACACCGCCAATATAGCCGGTCCCGATAACTCCTACTCTAATCATTGTTTAGCCCTCCCCTACATGTATTTTTTCACGGTATTGATAAGCTGTTCCGATTTCTTGTCGATGACATCAGGGCCGTCTAACGGATTAACACCGAAAGCCGAGCCGAGGCCCGCGTCAACAACCCCGATGGAGACGTTGATTGCCCGTTCCAAGAGGTCATCGGTCTGGGGCAGCATCCCCTTGCTGTACTCCACATCGGTGGGAAACTCTTTACTCTGAAACGGAGGTCCCGGTGTCAGCTGCTTTTTCTCGAGAATCTGTTCCATGTTGTTGTACACATGCCATCCGGAGTGGGAAACTGTTTTAGTACCGAGGTCCGCGCACACTTTGTCCGCGATCTCTTTTGTAGGCAGAAAAATCGTAAGCAGTGTCCCGCATTCGCCCTCTTCATCGTTTAATTTTCTAAAAGATATCCCGTCCGTTCCCTTCAGGTTGTTCTTGTATCTGCCTTTCAGCTCATGCAGTTTTGAAACAATGGTGTCCAATTTTCGAAACTGGGCGATGATAAATGCGGCAGTGAGTTCGGTCATACGGAAATTCTGTCCGATAACCGATCTGTTACCGACTTCCACCCCGGTCCGCAGGGGAAGATGGCCCTGGTCGTGGAAAGCAAAACCCATCTTGTAGAGATCTTCCTCATCGGTCAAGATCAGTCCGCCGTCACCGGCGTTTATCGTTTTGAAAATATTGAACGAATAAGTTCCGAGTATACCCATTGTTCCCAAATATTTCCCTTTGTATTTACCGCCGAACGCTTGCGCGGTATCTTCGATGTACATGAGATTGTGTTTTTTTGCTATCTCCATCAAGGCGTCGTTGTTACACGGATTTCCGAGCATGTGGACACCGAGAATGGCTTTGGTCTTGTTCGTTATTCGTTTTTCCACATCCGCCGGATCCAACGTGAGACTTTCATCCACTTCAGCTAAAACGGGAACTGCCCCGCAGCTGATAATGGAAGAAATCGATGCGATAAACGTATAGCCGGGGACGATTACTTCATCCCCCGGCCCTATCCGTGCAGCAGCCATTGCAACAATAAGAGCAGCGGTCCCCGATGAAACGGCGAGCCCGTATTTCGCTCCGAACTTCGTCTTTACCTCTTCTTCTAACTGCAGTACTTTCCGCTTGAAGTTCGGATCTTTTTCATCTCCGTAGCGGAATAGATATTTTGACCGAATAACATTTAATACTTCTTCTTCTTCTTCTTTTCCAATCCAATAAAATCCTGGTCCCGGCATAAGAACCCTCCATAATTAAAATAGTTTATTTCATTTTGATTTTTGTTTTTTTACGACTACTTCGTCTGACCGTCCCAAATATTTCGACATCAGAATAATCAGTCCGAGTGATAATACTAAAATTATTGCCGAAATTGCATACACCTTCGGTGATAATCCGAAACGCATCATTCCGTAGAGATAGACCGGCAGCGTCATCCAAGAACCGGTCAGAAAATATGATATAATGATCTCATCAAAGGAGATGGTAAAAGCCATCAATCCCGCTCCAATGAGCGCAGTTCGAATCATAGGCAGTGTTACATACCACAACGTCTTAGCCGGGGTTGCTCCTAAGTCCATTGCAGCCCACCTGTAGGTCGGCCCCATCCGCTGCAACCGGCTCGAGACCTGGAGCATGATAACCGGCGTGGTAAACGAGACATGCCCTGCTAAAATCGTCAGCATTGAGAGTTTGATATTTAAATTCTTGAAGAATATGAGGAGACTGATCCCCATGATGATCCCGGGAAGAACGTAGGGAAGCAGGACCAGCGTTCGAAGCACCCCCTTCCCGGGCACCTTTACTCGGTTGAAGAACAGCGCCCCTGCAGTTCCGAATAC
>CAZKZZ010000148.1:4831-9509 GCA_964557375.1 uncultured Spirochaetales bacterium
CCGCCGGATCCGTATTTGGACGACAGTGTGAGAATCAGCACTGCTATACCGAACAGAAGGAACCCGAGGGCCGCACCCAGCGGCCAGTTGAAAGCGAATCCGAACTGGCTCCAGATCAGATTACCGTACATGATTCCCGACGTACCGCCGAGCTGCTGCGGTATGATGTAATCCCCCAATGAGATGATGAAAGCAAAGATCGATCCGGTAATAACCCCGGGAAGGGAGATGGGAAATACGACATTGATAAAGGTCCGCAGCTCATTGGCTCCCAAATCGTTAGAAGCATCGATTATGTTCTTCGGTATCTTTTCCAACGCGGTATAGACAGGGATGAATACGAACGGGATACAAATTGCGGTCAGTGTAATGGCAATAGCAAACGGATTGTACAGAAACAGCTCGATCGGTTCCTTTATAATATGCAGGCGCATGAGAATAGAGTTGATAACCCCGTTGTTCCCCAGTATCGTACGCCAGGCGATAATCCGCACCAGATAACTTACCCAAAGCGGGATGATACTGACCATAAATAGAAAATCCTTAGCCCGCTTCATTTTAAATGAAATCATATAGGCAAGCGGATAGGCCATTACCAGGGAGAGTAAGGTAATCCCGAGCGCCATAAGAATGGTCTTGAACAGTATCTTGGGATAAATAGAATCGGTAACAAACAGAGCATAATTTTCGATAGTAAGTTCTTTTTCAATAACCAGCCCTTCACTGGATTGAAAACTCATAACAAGTGTCGAGCTCAACGGAATGATTACCAGGATAATCATCCAGATAAAAATCGGTGTACCTTTGAACAGATTTCTTGCATGTGGTCTTTCGGCTTCGGTCATAACTTACGTCTCTCCCGACTCATACCTGAGCACATCTTTCTCTTCCGACTGCGGAAAGATCGTGACATCCTCCGCTTTCCAGCCTACCTTTACAGGAGAACCGAGCTGCAGACTCGAGTCCCACCCGGCGGCTCCCACCACAGAGCGTATTTCCTCACCGTCGGAGAACTTACAGCTCACCTCATAATCGGCTCCTCTGAACACCACCCGTGAAAGCTCTGCCGGCATTACCGTATCCGCCTTTCCGTTTTGAGGATTGATGAGCACATTTTCCGAACGCAGGCACACCAAAACAGGTGTCTTCTCTGAGAATTTTGCTGACGGCTTTTTGGTGCGAATCAGGCTGTCGGAGAACTCCACTTCCGCATAATCGTCGGTAGCCTGCTTGAACCTTCCGGCAAGAAAGTTCATATCTCCTACAAACGAAGCGACAAATGCTGTGGCAGGGTGCTTGTAGATCTCGTCCGGAGCGCCAATTTGATGAACGAATCCGCCTTTCATGACCGCGATTCTATCACTCATGGTAAGCGCTTCGGTCTGGTCATGAGTAACATAGACGAAGGTAATCCCGACATTTCGCTGAATATCTTTTAACACCTTCTGCATTGCCACCCGCAGTTTAAAATCGAGAGCGCCTAGCGGTTCGTCTAAGAGAAGGGCCGCCGGCTCATTTACCAGGGAACGGGCAAGGGCAATACGCTGCCGCTGACCGCCGGAAAGCTGCTGGGGCAGTCTTCTCTCATATCCTTCCATATTGACGAGGTTCAGCACCTTTTTGATTTTTGGTTCCGCCTCTTGTAAATCGACCCCCCTCATTTTCAGAGGAAAATACACGTTTTTCAAAATGTTCATGTGGGGGAAAATGGCGTAATCCTGGAATACTGTATTTACATTTCTCTTATAGGCGGGAACACCGGTTACATCCTCACTGTCTAAAAGGATTGTCCCTTCCGTAAGCTGTTCCAGACCCGCGATCATCCGCAGGGTTGTGGTCTTACCGCATCCGGAAGGACCAACCAAAGTAAAGAACTCTCCCTTCTTGATCCGGACCGAGAAATCATCAACCGCTATAACGTCCCCGAACCTTTTCTTAACACCTTTTAGCTCTATTGCACAATCTGTGCTCTTTTGATCACCCATAACGATCATTACCCCTATTCAAAACAGCAGTTGCAGCATCATCCTCGACACCGCAACTGCCGTATTTTCTTCTAGTTATTTACTATTGAAGCGTTTATTGTCCCGCTTTTACTCTGTTCCAGAGTTCTACACGTTTACCCGGGTCTTCTTCAGGCATCATGATATGAAGCGGAGCAGGAAATTCACTGATATCTTCAGCATACCACCAGGTGGAATCGAGAATGACCGGATTAAATCCGTCCGAGCCGGCCGGATTGACAATCCCGAAACCGACCAGTTCCGCGAGTTCATACTGGCCCTGATCGCTTATCATATAATCGGAATATTTGTGGGCGAGATCGTAGGACGCCCCTTCTGTCGGTTCGGTCACTACCCAGCCGTCGATCCAGCAGATCGTGCCTTCGGTCATCGCATACTGGGTAAATTTATCTCTGACCCCTGACTCTTCCAGTCTCAAGTTGAGCAGTGCGTCGTTTCCGCCGAGTACGATATACGCGTCTTCATTGGTAAGCACACCGAACTCGGAGTCGAGGCCCTGGGTAAACGTCCGGGCATTGTTCTTCCATTCGGTCAACCGCTCTCGGACTTTGTCCCACTGGCTCTGGGTTTCGAAGTTAAAAGGATCTTCAAATCCGAGGTGGAGGGCGGCAATACTAGTCACATTGGTCGATTCATCGAAAAATGCAGTTTCATTCTTAAAAGCAGAGTCGGTCAGTACATCCAGAGAAATTGTTTTTCCGTCGCCGCTTACGAACGGTTTGATTTTGTCCCCAACCTGGTCAGTGTTTACGGTAATGGTTTGGGTACCCCATACTAACGGAACGTGATATTTGTCGCCCGGGGTTGCCTGTGCATAGGGGTGTTCTCGAAAATATTCACCTATTTTGTTGTAGTTGGAGAGTTTTGAAACATCGATCGGTTTGATAAGACCGGCATCGTAGTACATTTTGACCCGTCCGGAATCGATAGATACGATGTTGTACTCTGAGGGGTCCGCTTTTACCTTCGTAAAATGCTCTTCTACTGTACCCGCGTAAGTTACTTTTACTTCACAGTTGTTCTCTTCTTCGAACGGTTCCACCCATTGTTCTTCCGCGTACCCCTGAAAACAGATGATACTCAAGGTTGATTTTTTTGCAGATTCCTGTCCGCCTTCGGCCCACGCGAAACCGGCTACCAGCGAAAGTGCTACCAAAAACAGTAATGCTTTTTTCATACTTTTCCTCCTCTTATGGAAAGCATTATAAGGTTGTTACCTAATAACAAGTATAGTAGCATGGCTTTTAAAAATCCGTCAACAATTAAAAATATTTTTTTCTTAATTTCGAGGTTTTAATCTTTTTAAGCAGCTATGTTTATTATAATTTTAATTTAACTTATAATTTTCGTGCTTTTTTTTCCGAAGTATGTTATGATATGATTCAAAGACGGAACAGGGAACGCATATGAAACAGCTATCCGAAGAGCTTAGTCACCAGGAATACAGCGCACTACAGGCCCTCTTTTCCATGACGACACCCACGAGAATCGGACTAGCGGACTCATTGGGTTTAAGCCTCTTAAAAACATCCTCGATATTGACCGAGCTGGAAAAACATGAGTTTATTATCAAAGCGGGAAAACTGCAAAACAAAACCGGAAGACCGTCAATCATCTATAATCTCAATGCGTCCCGATTCTACTCATTAGGTGTTTCCGTAGATTCTTCCAGTCTGCGCATAATCGCCGTTGATGCCTCGAAAGCAATAATTCATAAAGAACAAATACCTCTCGATGAGGCGAACGACCCGCACCATTATGTAGACATATTGGTAGAACAGCTCGATACATCCATCACCCGTGTACTCTCCGATTTTAAAAACCAGGAAAGGTGCATCTGCTCGATAACCCTAGCTCTTGCCGGTATCACTGACGAAGAACGGGGTATTTGGCTTCTCGGTCTGCAGGTCGGCGGAGTACGGGACATACCCCTTGCAGAGATTATGCAGGACCGACTCAACGTTCCTGTTTTTATCGAGGACAAGGCCCGGTTACTCGCCTTCTACGAAAACACAAATGGACACGGTAAAGAAGTGGAGAACTTCGTTCTCCTCTATATCGGGCTCGGTCTCGGTGCCGGAATCGTAATCGGAAACAAACTCTACCGCGGTGAGCAGGGTATCTCCGGCGAAATCGGTCATATTGCCCACGGAAATAACAACTACCGGTGCAGCTGCGGCAATGTGGGGTGTTTGGAAACCGTTGTTTCAAAACCTGGAATCATCAGGGTTATTCGAGAACGTATCGATGAAGGGGTCATTTCATCCCTGCAGGAATATACAAAACCGGGGGCCCCGGAATTGACCATCGAAGCGATTTTAGAAGCGGCCAACAACGGAGACCGGCTGGCCCGGTCGACTTTATTCGATATCGGAGAGTTTATCGGAGACGCCTGTTCGATTATTATCAAGCTGTTCAATCCCTCAAAAGTGATAATCTCCGGTTACGGTGCAGTATTCAAAGATTTTTTCCGTGAACCGGTAAACCAGGTCATCTCACGAAAAGTCATTCCGATAATGACCGAGAAATACGAAACCGTATATGTCGACTACTCTCCCTATGACGAAGCGTACGGTGCCGCACTTTTCGCCCTCTACCGCTATTTTGGAATGAAAGTCAAGCTTTCGAAACAGCAATAATGTTTTCAATAATTT
>CAZKZZ010000149.1:0-9495 GCA_964557375.1 uncultured Spirochaetales bacterium
AGGAGTTCGGTATGTCCGTTTACTCTGTGTAAGCTCCGAATTGATAAGATTTTCCAGATACCGAAGTGTTAGCGGCACGCCATAAATGAGAGGAACGTGATATCCTTTTTGCTCGAGTCTGTTTCTCATTTCTGTTTCCACCCCAACCATTCGGGTGCAGCCTAAAATAAGCGAATGAGCTCCATCCTCGATCACTGCCGTTTCAGCAGCCTCCATAGCTGCTTGAAGCAGCCTGCTCCGGTTATTGAGTTCGAGGACCGGCATCTCGATAGACCGTATCGAGGCCAGTTTTGATTCGAGCCCGAGAGAACGGACCAGATGAAGAAAGGAGACATTTGTATGTTCCAGTTCGGTAATAATGGAAAAATTGTCTGCTAAATCGGCTGCACAGAGAATAGAGGTGCGCCCCGGCCCTACAACCGGAATCTCGACAACCTCCCTTACGGCTTCCAGACCGAGATCGAGCATACATTCGATAAAAATACCGTCATGGCCGTCCCGCTCGGCATTTCTTGCCATTTTTATAACTGAGGGGGTGTTGACTGCTTCGTCCAAGAAGGATTCATTCGATACCGTTCCGTAGGGTATACTTTCCACATGCACTTCGGTAGACTCCGAAACGTACTCCCTGATTCGCTCCTCCATGGGGCCCAGGTCTTCGTCTGTTATAATCGGAACAATAAACTTGAGTTTCAACATTCCCTCCTGTACGCAGAAGGGCCGGAAGGTTTCCAGCCCTCCCCTGCCGGCTTAGACCAATTCTTCGATCGGCTTATAATCTAGATCAAAATCGAAGTGCTTCGGTCCCAATATTTCGATTCCTTTTTCAGACCTGAACTGTTCGATTGCTTTTAGACCGATAACACCGACTCTCTGTCCTGCATCCACAACCGTATTGGTAAGCGGTTCTCCCGTTTTTCGGTCCACTACAATCATCATGTCCGGGCTGGTTACATATTCTTTTCCATCGAGCCAGGATATGTGGTTTTCGTTCTTGAACCAGATCTTCATCTCCTTTCCGGAAAAATCCCCTTCACCTTTGATAGTATTGATACCGCAGTAGTAATCTTCTCTCGGTTCAGGCTCCTTACTTTCAACAGTCCCTTCGAAAAGCAGCCATCCCTGCAGATATTTGATTACTTCCCGTACCGGGTCCTTACCCTTTTCATTTGCCTCTCTGATGGTTTTTCCAATTTCAAAACAGTTCGTCATCGTGCCCGGAATGAGCACCTTTTTCATCTCACTTCCCTTTATGAGAAACCCGGCCTGCCCCGCAAGCCCGAAAGAAGCTGCTGCAATATACTTACCGATCCGTTCAACCATCTCATAACCTACACTCTTATCGATAATGGCAAGATTGCCGTAACGGTCTGCACTCGATATCGGCCACATGGATAGTCCCGCCAAATAAGGTGTCGTCTGGGGGATCTCCGGTATTGCTCTGCCTGTATAATCGCCGTCTACAAATTGTATTCCCAATCGGGCTGCGGCAGCCATAGCTCCGGCTGTGTTCCCTCCGCCCAGCTCGATCGGAACGATTGCACTCGTTTTAACGTCCATATACCGTTCGAGCAGTTTCACTGCCTCAGCCTGAATACTTTTATATACTTCTTTTTCGAGACCGAACTGCTTCATCCGTCTTTTTGTCTCATCGGTTACCGGGGCGATCGATCCCATTAAAAAGGGACAGACCGTATATGCATCATCCGGTACATCGGCACTGTCAACCCAGGAGATGGTAAACCCTTCATCCCGGGTTTCGGTGAGCCACCGGATGCCGTCCTCCGGGAGCCCTCCTCCTCCCGTCCCCATAAACGTACAGCCGCGAACATAATCTTTGATGTCCTGATCGGTTTTCAACGTAGTTTTCATTTTTGTTTCCTCCACATTAAATCGCAAAATTTTACAGATTACATGTAACCTTCTCTATTTATTACCCTCTTATCCGCCCCTTACCGGCGCTTTCCAACAGTTCCAGATTTTTCGCTACATGGTGACACCGCACAAAATGCCCCGGCCGTACCTCTTCGAGTACCGGAAGCTGCTCGGAACAGACTGAATCGGCCAGTGTGCATCGGGGGTGAAACACGCATCCCGAAGGCGGATTAACAGGGCTGGGAGTGTCCCCTCCCCTGCTCTGGTCTTCCGGTTTGATCCGGATCTCATCTTCGGCAACAGCAGGAACGGCTGAAATAAGGGTCCTCGTGTACGGAGCAAGCGGTTCTTCGAACAGTGTTTCCGTCTGCGCATATTCGAACAGATATCCCAGATACATGACCGCGGTCCGGGTAGCGATGGTCCTTACCAGGGACAAATCATGAGAAATAAACAGATAGGAGAGGTGCATATCTTTGCGTAGGTCCTGTAAGAGCCGTATGATTTTCGCCTGCACGGACACGTCCAGAGCTGAAGTCGGTTCATCGAGTACAATAAAAGAAGGATTTACAGCCAATGCCCGGGCAATCGAGATCCGCTGCCGCTGGCCGCCGCTCAATGCCGAGGGGTATTTGTACATATAGTTCGGAGATAGTTCCACCTTCTCCAGCAAACCTGCCACGATGTCTTTTCGTTCTCTTTTTGAATCCGCTATTTTGTGGACGATAAGCGGATCTTCGAGTGTGCTCAGAATACTCCTTCTCGGATTCAAAGAAGATTTTGGGTCCTGAAAGACCATCTGAATTTCTTTCATGAAAAATGCGGCGTTCTCCGGATCGTTATCGCTAACATACCGTCCTTTATATTCGATGGTTCCATGCGTCGGCCGGTAGATCCGCACGATCATCTTCCCGACAGTCGATTTTCCTGAACCGGACTCGCCTACCAGACCGAAAATCTCACCGCTTTCAATACGGAAACTGACATCTTCAACAGCCCTCACATCCCCTATTTTACGCTGGAATATACCGGCGCGGATGGGGAAGTGTTTTACCAGATTATTGACCACGAGAAAATTACTTTCCATTCTTCCCCTCTCCTTTTGTATAGAGGTAACAGCCTACGAAATGGTCTTTTCCGACTTCAGTAAAAGAGGGCTTCTGTTTTTTACAGACATCCATTACATGCGGGCAGCGGGGATGAAACCTGCAGCCGGAAGGGGCTTCGGTGTAATCGGGGACGGTCCCTGATATTCCTTCCGCGATCTCACCGCCTGTGAGCCGTGGAATGGAGGCGAGCAGTCCTTTTGTATAGGGGTGAAGAGGGTTTTTAAACAATTCGGAAGTCGGCGCAGTCTCTGCAATCTGGCCCCCGTACATGATATATACCCTCTCCGTAGTTGTTTGTATTATTCCTAAATTGTGGGTAATAAGCAGGATAGAGATTCCCCGGTCCCGCACCAGGTCTTTGAGAAGATCCAGTATCTGGGCCTGAATCGTGACATCGAGCGCAGTCCCCGGTTCGTCGGCGATGAGAAAATTTGGTTTATTGACCAGAGCCATGGCGATCAATATCCGCTGGCGCATACCCCCGCTCAATTCAAGAGGGTAACTTCCAAGAATCCGTTCGGGATCGGGGAGTTTTACCTCCTTGAGACTCTGCACCGCTATCTCTTTGAGCCGCTCTTTGGAAATCTCTTTTGATTCTTTTTTTGTTTTTCCGGCAAAACGGATAACATCAAAAAGCTGTTCTTTGATGGGAAACACCGGGTTGAGGGCATTCATTGGGTCCTGGAATACCATAGATACTTCTCGTCCCTTTAGTTTCCGCATTTGACTGTCCGACATTTTTAGCACATTTTTACCGTTTAAAAGGATTTTTCCGGAAGGGACAATGGCCGGAGGCACTTTAATCATCCCCATTACCATTTTCATGGTTATTGATTTTCCGCAGCCGGTCTCCCCGGCCACTCCGACCCGTTCACCCTTTCTCACATGGAGACTGATCCCGTCGAGCACACGGGAGACCCCCTCATAGACACGAAAGTGGACCTGTAAATCTGTAATATCGAGTGCAAGCTGTGTACCGTCGGCATTCATTTTTCCGCCCCTTCTACATCGAGCATGTCCCGAAGGCCGTCTCCCAAGAGGTTAAACCCCAAAATAAGAAAGAAAATAGCCAAACTCGGAAAAACCGTAAGCCACCATTTCGTGGGCAGATGGGCCGAACCGTAAGCGATCATTGTTCCCAACCCCGGTTTCGGAGGCTGCACTCCCAATCCTAAGAAACTCAGGCCCGCTCCTACGAGGATGATGAACCCCGCATCGAGCGTTATTTTGACCAGAATGGAAGATGCACAGTTAGGCAGAATGTCCTTGAATATGATCCGTAAAGGCCCGGCCCCGCAGACCTGACTTGCCTGAACGAACTCCTCGGTCTTTATAGACCGAGTGATGCTGTGGACCAGCCGGCAGTGCCAGGTCCACCAGATAGAAGAGACTGCCAGCATGGCCTTTCCAATAGTCGGTGTAAAAGCCGCCCCTATTGCCAAGGCCATGACCAATGCGGGAATTGCAAGGAATACATCGGTAATACGCATGATAATCGTTTCCACTGCCCCACCCGTGTATCCTGCAATTAACCCCAGCGTAACCCCGAAGGGGACACTGATACTCAACACCACCAGCGCCATGAGCAGCGAAATCCGATAACCGAAAATGACACGGGAAAAGGTGTCCCGTCCTACTTCGTCCGTACCGAACCAATATTCCCGGCTCGGCGGCCGAAAGGTGTTCTCGAAATTGGTTGTCTTACCTGCATGTTCCGGATACGGAGTTAAGAAAGGAGCAAAAATTGCAAGGATAATTACCGTGAGCACCATACACCCCCCAATGAGAGATATAGGGTTCTTACGAAACCGGTACCATCCCCGGCCGATCCTCTCTTTCAATTCCATCCATTTCGTGACCGTTACTTTCTCAGAGACAGTGGCATTACTCATTGCTGCTCTCCTTTAACCGGATACGGGGATCCACAAACCCGGACACAAGATCCACAATAAGATTGACGATAACAAAGGCGAGACCGATTACCAGCACTACACCCATGACCGCATTGAAATCTTTTCTAAGAATTGCCCGGATCCCGTACTTTGCCATGCCGGGCCAGCCGAATACCTGCTCGACGAGGAAGGCGTTACCCAACTCCGATGCAAAAGTGAGACCGATAATCGTCAACGGAGGAATGAATGAAGGACGAAGCATATACTTAAACGTCATCAGCCTGTTCGGTATTCCCAGCGCTTTTCCGAACTGAATGTAGTCCTTGTTCAGTACATCACTCACACTGCTCCTCGTGATTCTCGTAATCTGACCGATGCCGATGAGTGCTACGGAAAACGAAGGAAGTAAAATATGCACGAATGCGTCCCAGAACGTCTCTAAGTTTCCCGCCAAAAGACTGTCGATTAAGAAAAAGCCGGTACGGTGCGGAGGGGGCGCTGTTAAGAGGCTCAGCCTTCCTGTTGTGGGGAGAATCCCCAGACCATACGAGAATATGAGCTGCCCGATAAGCCCGGCTACAAATGGAGGAACGGCAACTCCGATAAACGCCACCAGCCGGCTTACATTGTCGAACCAGCTGTCTTTATACCTGCCGGCCAGCAAACCGAATGGTATGCCGATAATCAAAACCCAGACGATGGACATAAATACCAGCTCCAAGGTTGCCGGTAAAAAATGCTTGATATCGAGAAACACATTCCTTCTCGTTTGAAATGACATTCCCATATCACCGGAAAACACGCCTTTGATATAATCGACATACTGAACGACAAGAGGTTTATCCATTCCCATCTCATGTCTCAATTTTTCGACCTGCTCCTGAGAGGCAAACGGTCCCAAAGCAAGCCGTGCGGGATCACCAGGTAGTGTCCGGGCAATGATGAAAATGAGTACGGATAAACCCAATAAAACAAAAATTGAATAAAACAGACGTCTCGCTAAATAATCGGTAAACTTCATATATTGATCCTCTGTTATTGGGCACCTATGTAGCTGAGGAGGCGGCCGGAACCGGCAGTTTCGATACTGCCGGTTCCAGACACCAATGTGACTCTATTTTTCGTACCACCAATCGTGGAAATAGTAGTAGAAACTCATTACCGGTCTCGGGACAAAACCTTTTAGATAATCCTGAATTCCGGCCCGGAGAGGCATGACAAACACGAAAATATCCGGACAGAGGTCTGTTACTTTCTCTTGGATTTCATACAGGACTTCCTGTCGTTCGTCCTTGTCGAGGATCTTCCTTTGTGCATCTATAAGCCTGTCGATTTCATCATTCATCAGCCATTCGGTGGACATCCAGGTCCCGGTTGCCTTGGAATGGTACATGGCGTAGAGATAGCTGTCGGGGTCGGGATAGTTTGCAGATATGGAAGCAACGAAGATATGTGGTGAAGTTTCAGCAGTAGTTGCCAGATCGGTCATCCGTCCCCAGGTTTCCTGGTTTATTACCAGATCCACACCTATCTTGGCCAGGTTCTCCTGCAGCCGCAGCGCCATTTTTCTCCTGTTTTCCAGACCTGATACGGTCACCAGCTCGATGGGAGGAATGTCCGGGTAATATTTGGACTTTTCCATCTCTTCACGGGCTTTATCCAGGTCCATGGTGTACTGCATAACATTCGGATTGTGGCCGGGAATGATTTCGGGGATAGGTCCCTTGGCCGGGGTCGATCCCGGTTCGAGCACTTCGGTAACATTCTTATAGTCGAAAGCATAGGCGAGCATCCTGCGGATATGTATGTCATCCGTCGGTGCTTTCTGACAGTTGAGTTTGAACTCGAGCTGTTCAGGGGAGACAAACGAAATAACACTGGCGTTGGGATACGAATCCATCTCCGCATAATCACTTGCAGTCCTCCAGTGCTCGACCACCGTCAGCTCTCCTTTTCGGAGCATGGTACGTACTGTCGAGCTTTCGGTGATAAGAAGAGCATGTACTTCGTCAATGGACTGATCTCCTTTCGGCCACCCTTCATGATACCCGGCGAACCGCTCGAAAACGATCTCGCGCCCACGGTCCCACGATTTGAGCATGTATGGACCGGAGCCGGCATCCTCGGTAGTTGTAGTACTCAGCCAGTCTGCACCCCAATCACCATCCTGCTCCTTTTCCATGACCAGGTCTTTGTTGCAGACGAAAAGCCACGCCAACGTGGAGACAAAAGGAGCAAAGGGCTGGGTGAGAGTCATAGTCACGGAATAGTCGTTATTCTTACGTACATCTTTGATCATATCCGCCCACAGCCAGGAATATCCTTCCTGAAGGGCCATGGAGCGTTCCACCGAATAGACGACATCATCAGCCATGACCTCGGACCCGTCATGGAATTTGATCCCTTGTTTCAGCTCGAACGTATAGGTGAGCCCATCTTCGCTTGCTGTCCAGGATTCGGCCAGTTTCGGGTGCATCACTCCATCGCCGTCGGGGAAAACCAGGGCATCGTACATGTTCACCATCGCCATTGCTTCCGTGTAGTCCGTACCCCGGTGCGGATCAACTGTACCGAACTCCTGGTTGCCGCTGATCGTGAGTACGTTTCTCTCTCCTTCAGTTGCAACTTCCTGCTCGCCGCCTGCAAAGCAGACAGCTGCAGAGAGAACAACTAGGAGAACAACCAATAATGATTTCTTTCTCATATAAAACCTCCTGAAAAGAAATACTAATTTACAGCCTGTTCGTTGACGATATAATCGTCTTCGAACAAATGCCGATTTCCTAATTTGTGAGAAATATCCAATGCGGCCTGATGTAAATCTGTATAAAGCTCGGTTGTCTCTTCTTGGGAAATGCTTGCCGGAATAAGAACACTTATTGCGCCGATGACATGATTTGTATAATCGAATATCGGAACACCCATTGCGTGCAGTCCTTTTCTATGCTCTTCATTATCTATTGAGTACCCGCGCTTTTTTGTTCTCTCCAGTTCTTTCTTCAGCTCTTCTCTATTGGAAATTGTCTTTTCTGTATATGGGATAAACTCCGTTTTATCCAAATAATCTTTCAGCTCTTTTTGGGGCAGATATGCTAATATAGCTTTCCCGAGTGCGGTCGGATACAATTCGAAACTCATTCCCACTCTGGTTATTGAAGGGATGGAACTGCTGGTGCCCACTTTACTTACACACACCCCTAAATCACCCTCACGTATGGCAAGATGAACACTGGAGTTGATTTTCTCGCTGAGTTTAGAGAGAAGAGGATAGGTGATCTCGGTAAGATCATTATTTCCCATAACGATGCTGGCCAGATCAACAACACGATAAGTTGCCCTGAACCTTCCAGTCATTTCGTCTTTAAAAATGAACCCCTCTTCCTGCATGTTTTTCAGATAGTTATAAATGGCAGGAGATGACGTGTTGAAAGCTTTTGCCAATTCTGCAATTTTCACCCCATTTTTTTGATGGCAGATATAGGAGAGGACCCGCAGTGTACGCTTCATCGAATTGATTTTTTCACTCATTTGCTGACTCAATTAATCATTAACTATTATTTAATATATTAATTATTATTTAATGATTGTTATTGTAAACTACGAATTCGGATCTGTCAAATTTTTTTTTGAGTTTTTAAGAATTAAGTAAAATCTTGGAGGAAATATCTCGGAAATACTTACGGTATTGTATTAATAATTCAGTATCTTTTTAATTCTTTTGTAAAGTCCAATACCAGTTCATCCAGCAGTTCCAGAAAAGCACTTTCATTTTCCATAACTACCAGTTTATTCTCTTCTATCTTTTCTTTCTCTGCTATCAAAAAAGCGTCATTTATTCCCTGATTACTGATAATGGATATAATCCTTTCTATACTCTCGAGCAGTCGCAGCGGGCCGTAAATGGTCGGTTCGTCTACACAACCCCGTGCACTGCTGGTCATAAAACAAAACAGCTCAATCCATGTTCTTGTAAGCCTCTCCTGCGGTGTATTTTCCCTCATATCGTATACTACTCCTTTATCCATGAAATTATCGCTTCATCAACCGGGCGTTTCTCCGGAGTCTTAGCAGGCTTTTTAGGATACCCAAGCGATATGATATAATCTGCCGTCATATTCCCCTCGAGCTCGAGCAGTTCTGCAACTGCCTTCGGGTTGAATGACATTATGCAGCAGGTCCCAATTCCGAGATCTGTTGCCTGCAGGCAGATGTTTTGCGCGGCATGCACAATATCCATAATGCAAAAAAGGTCTCTACTTCCGGTACCTCCAACTCTCAAAGCTTTTTCTCTGTCGGCACAGAGAACTATTAACGCCGCCGGATCACCGACCATACCCGGTGAAACTGCCTTTATCATTTCAACCATGTTTTTCTGCTGGACGATCACCACACCCCAAGGGTACCTGTTCCCGGCACTCGGCGCCCAAACGGCTGCCTCGATAAGTAATTTCAGGTCATCTTTCGGAATCGGTTTTTCTGTATACTGCCTGATACTTCTTCTGCTCTTTATCAATTCGAGTGCATTCATGATCTTGTAACCTCCGTTGGATATTCTAACCGAACTACTTGATACACCGCAATGCTGAGAAAAGCAGGCGGTCTATACGTAATACCCGCTC
>CAZKZZ010000150.1:0-9474 GCA_964557375.1 uncultured Spirochaetales bacterium
TAGGTGGTGCTATGTCGCCGCCCCCGCCTTCACTCGGGTTGGTCGAGGTTTCAACATTTGTATCATCCTCAGCAGTATCCTGGGGAGGAACCGGCGGTTCACCTTCCGTTACCGTTGTCTTCTCTCCGGTAGAGACAGTGGTGGATTGCCCGACATTGTTGGAGACGACAAAGCTTCCGTCTTCAGAGATCCATTCTTCTCCGTCACCCTCCAGGGTTGTGCCGCGGACCGATGCTGTCGAGACCGTACTCTTGAGTTTAAAATCGTGGCGAAGATTTTCTCCGGTCTGAATTTCCGCTCTGACTCTCCCCACATCAAGAAACAGCTCGGTTTTTATGGATCCTTCCTCTTCGAGCAGTTCTTCGAGTGTCATCCTAGTTAGGGCCTTCACCTCGATAACCGAAGCACCGAGATCGAGGACCGCTTTTGCCCCGAACCCGGTAGAAATGGTCGTACCTTTTACTAAGGTCATTCCGACCCGGGCAGGCTGCCAGCTTCTTCCCGGAGGCCTCAGCTCAACCTTTCCGCTCGCTTCTCTTAAAACGGCTTCTTGTGCCGCAAACGTTGTTACTGTTCCAGCTAATAGAAACACCGCCACGAGTAGTGCTGTTATTCTGTATTTTCTGTTGCTGTTTTGCATCATTATACCTCCTGTCAAAATGATAACGACAGATCAAACCTTCCTAAGAGTTGGACTTCTTCAGATTCCATGATCTCTCCCGGGAAGAACATACCGAACGAAAGTCCCAGTCCGAGGTCCGAAAGCGGGCGAGCACTGATGATCGTGTCCACTTCCGTACCCGCGTACAGTTCTTCCGAATCATCATCCACTCCGCTGACCGAAATCGGTCCGGGAGTCGGCCTCAAGAACGGGCTTACTTTTAGTTCTATAGAAAACTTTTTAGCCGCTTCTGAGTCGAGATTGTAGAGCGGCTTGATCAAAAAAGAGAATGTTCCGTAAATGATATTCGAAAGCTGCGGGGCGAACACAAGTGCCGGTGTCGAAATGGAGATGGGAACGAATGCAGTCGCCGCGCCCTCGGTATTTCCCTCATAGAACGAATCGTAATCGGCATCACCGCTTGCGTACACAAAATCCAGAGAAACCTTTGATCCGAGGAGCTCCTGAAGATAGAGATTCAAGGTCACTCCGGCCATCTCCGCTAAGATCGAATCACCCGCAACCGTGCCGCTGTTTATGTACACGAAGGCGTTATAGTAGAGAGGGGGAACGATCGGTCCGCTCAGACCTGCTCCATGGTAGAACGTATGCACATAGCCGCCGCCCGAGTGGAGTCGTTCCTCCGCGCGCAAATCCCGCTGATACAGCATGGAAAGGTTCAGGGTCTGATTAAAGAGGATTTCGGGAAACTTTATATTCATTCCCTGGATAAACCGATGTGAGCCGAAGTAGTATCCATCGAGCTCTCTGTCTTCGACATCGGACAGGGACATCAGAATCGAACTTGCAGGCTTTTGGACGAGGCCGGTAAAGCCGGTAGAAAACGATATGGACAATGTGGGAGATGCGAGCTCAATATATCCCCCGTCCGCGGTATGTGAGAGTACCTTGTTGGTAAAATCACTCAATTTGAATCGGCCGGCTTTAAACGAAAAAGAAAAAGGATTCTCTCCGGTGTTGGCGAAATTTCCGCCGACCCGCAACAGCTCGAGATCGAAGAAAACCGGTTCATCTATCGTAAACGTGTAGCTGCCCTGGGTCGCGAAGGTCAGATTTTTTGTGACATTTCCATCGAACCAGAGTGAAGCTTTGTCCCGCTGGGTAAACTCGGCCTCTTCTTCGTCTTTGGTGAATCCGGTTGAATTATCTATTGTGAGTCCGAAATCAAATGCTGAAACCGTTGCCGCTGCAGCTAAAAGAATTATGACGAAAACTAGTAATTTTTTCATGCCTGCACTCCTTTATTCTGCAGGACCCTGCCTAAAATCCGAAGGGCCTCACGTCCGGAGAGCGTACGGTACGCACCGGCGTTCCGCTTGATGTACCCCTTGAAGCCGAGCTCCCTGGAAGCGTATCGAGGGCCCGGAAACAGGGTGTACATTATACCCCCCTTGATTTCAAAAGCTCTCATTACGATGTACGCATATGTTCCAAGTTGTATCGGCTCTTTGGCAGCTTTCATTTTGACCTTCCATCCGGCCTGTTCGAGTACTGAGAGGGCTTCATCCGCAGTTGCATCTTCAGATATCATTTCTGCTGCAGATAACACCATGTAAACGGCTTTTCCGTATGTTGCCTTTTCTTCTTCGAGGAGTCCGTCAATAACGTCGTTGGATTGAGAAAAGAGAAAGGCCGGCAGGAAAAGTAAGAAAAGCAAAACGAACCATTCAATTTTTTTTCTTACCATTTTTTCCACCCTTTTTGAGTATCTATGTTATAATATATACCACTCATAATCCGCTGTAAAGCTTTATAACGAAAAAAAGGAAAAATATATGAGTAAAAAGGTAGTAAATGTAAATTTTCTCATCCCGATCATAGCAGCTGCAGCTTTCATCCTTCTCAATTTCGTCACGTTTTACCGTAGCGCGGAAAACAGAGTGTTCGATCAATTTCTCCACATCAAGCCCGAGTTAAAGGAGAATGAAAACATCCTGCTCCTCGATATCGACGACCTTGCAATTGCTAAGGTAGGAATGTTCCCGTGGAGCCGTGCCATTATGGCTGACGGCCTCATCAGGATGAAAGAGTTCGGTGCCCGCTATGCCGTTTTCGATATCGAATACACCGAAGACAGTCCGTTAGGTGTGAATAGTGAACTGCTCAACCAAGATATCCCTCAGGAGTTTGCCCGGGAGTTTTCTACTATCCAGGAGAACATTACGGGGCTGTTTCAGGCATTGGCCGAGGGGAATATCTCTATGGAAGATGCCCAGGATTTTGTACAGCAGCTTACAGGCCTAACGGCGGAAGCCCGGGACAGACTGCTTCAGGAGGTAAATGATATTGCCAGAGATAATGATATCTATTTCGGGAAAGCTGCCCGCTTTTTCGGAAATGCCTACTTTACCGTCAACATGCTGCCGGAAGAAGACGAGGACGTACCGGTAGAGCTCAAGGAGTGGGCCAAGGAGAATATTGCATTAGAAAATGTTGTGGAGAACGACGGCTCGTTAGAAAATGCCCAAGACATCAGACCGTCTATCATGCCCATAATCAGTAACGGGGCCGGTGCAGGATATCCAAACATCATTATCGACTCGGATGGAGTACGAAGAAGAATCGATCTGATGATCGAACATGAAGGAAAAGTGTTTCCCCAGCTCGCCTTCGCCCCTCTGGTCGACTGGCTCGGTAGGCCCGACATCACTATATCCAAAGATACGATCACACTGAAAGACGCTGCACTGCCGGGGGGAGAACTATCGGACATCACCATCCCCAGGGATGAAAACGGAAAAGTGCTTATCAATTGGCCCAAAAAGGAGTTTGAAGAAAGCTTTACACATCTCTCCTATTACTATCTCGTACTGCACGACCGACAGGAGAAAAGTCTTTTGCACAATGTCTCCATCATGGATGAGGCAGGATACCTTTCTTTTTATCAGGGCGACAGCAACCTGCTCGACGCATACAACTACGCCGAAGGTATTAAAAATGACGTTCTCGAAGGCGGGGACACCGAAGCGGTCGAGGAATATCGTTCGGTGAGGGAATTCTTTTTCGAAGAACTGGGAACGTTTCTCGAAGGTGAAGCGGAGAATCAGATCCAAGCAGAGTTAGACCGGGTATTGTCCCAGGATGATCTGCCCGAAGAGTATCGAGAACAGTATACACAGGTTAAGCAGGATGTAACGGAGCTGTTCGCGGCAACCCGGGACATTTACACAAACACTGCAGAAACCAGGGACATCCTTCGGGAGAACCTGGAAGGCTCCCTTTGTATAATCGGCTGGACGGGAACGGCGACAACCGACCGCGGGGTTAATCCGTTTGACGAAACCTATGATAATGTCGGTACTCACGCTTCGATTATCAATACCATTATCAATCAGCGGTTTTTGGATATTCTTCCCTGGTGGTATTCTGCTATCGCTGCGGCTGTACTGGCCTTTCTTGTTTTTTTCATAATTAGAAATCTCAACCCGGGTATTTCGATTTTGGTAGGTGTTACATTTATCATCGTAATCGTTGGAGCTGCGGTCGCCTATTTCATATTCACCGGTGATTATTTTCAAACATTGACTCCGCTTTTGGCCACGTTGGCGACCTTTATCGCTCTGACCATCATCAAATTTCTGGCCACGGCAAAAGAGAGGACTTTTATCAGAAATGCTTTCAGTCATTATCTCTCTACCGATGTCATCAATGAGATTATGGACAACCCGGACATGCTTGCATTGGGCGGCGAGAAAAAATTTCTAACCGCCTTCTTTACCGATGTAAAAGGATTTTCCACAATTTCTGAAAACATGGACCCGACCGATTTGGTCCGCCTGCTCAATATCTACCTGACCGAAATGAGTGACATCATCCTCGAGCTCAAAGGGACTATTGATAAATATGAGGGGGATGCAATCATCTCTTTCTTCGGGGCCCCGATCAACCTCGAAGACCACGCCCGGCGCGCCTGTCTCTCTGCCATCCGGATGCGCCGGATGGAGAGGGAACTGAACCAGCGTGTCCTCGATGAGAAATTGAGCCCTCAGCCCCTTTATACCAGAATCGGAATAAACACCGGAGAGATGGTCGTCGGCAACATGGGGACCGCCCAGAAGATGGACTACACCATGATGGGAAACTCAGTCAACTTGGCTGCTCGGCTGGAAGGAGTAAACAAACAGTACGGCTCCTGGACGCTGATGAGTGAGACCACGTATACCGAAGGCGGACGGGAGTTCGCCACCCGCAAACTGGACCGGGTCAGGGTCGTGGGTATCCAGGAACCGGTACGGCTCTACGAGCTGATCGACGAATGGGCAAACATATCCAGTGAAGAGAGAACGGCAATCGATACCTTCCATCAGGCCCTCGACATTTTTGAAAAACGGGAGTGGGACGCGGCATCCGAACAATTCCAGAAGGTCCTCGACTACAGGCCGGAAGACGGACCTGCCCAGACATACATCAAACGGTGCGACGAGTTTAAGAAAAAAACCCCGCCCGAAAACTGGGACGGCGTGTTTAATCTGTCGATGAAGTAGGCCCGAAGGAAGGAACGTATGAATAAGCTAATCTCGCTGCCCGGAGAGCGGAGTGTAAACTTTGCGGGCACCGTGGGCCGGACCATTCCAGCATCAGAACTGTCCGCTGATGATTATCTGATGGACGGCAGCAGGTTCTCTTCAGAGGGCCACTGGGGCTTCTGCCGGTTTCCGGAGGGGGAGATTCGGGCTGCACGCCTCGGATTCCAAAAGGGCAGTTTTAATATTACCGAGCGGCAGATGGACGACGATCCGTCACTTCTGCAGCTTCACCTCGAGCTGATCACCTCGGAGGGTGCTTTTCTGTGGCTTCCTACCGGAGTGTATAGCGGGGCGGATATTGTCCAGGAGGTACCTGACGATAGTACCCGCTTTTCCATCACCTTCGATCCAGCAGGAAATGAGATTTTCTCGATAAGAGGTTGGCCGGATATGGGGTGGCATTTCCGCTCCGAGGACGGTGATCTCGAAATGGACCTCCGGTTCTCCATGGGTACGGTTACGGTCCTTCCCGACTGTATTCTCCCCTTTTCGATCTTCTCTATGTGGGAATCGATGAGTACCTTAGAGGGGACCATTCGCTACAAGACCGACACCCACCAGGTATCAGGCAAGATGTTTTACGATCATACACGTGTGTCCCGGCCGGAGATTTCTCCGACTTCCCTCGTCACCCCAAGGGAGATGTACATCTATACGACAATGTTCTTCGAAGACGGCTCCGGTATGTTCGGCTATCACGCGGAAGACCTCCAGGGGCGGCCCATCGAATATTACTGTTTCGGTGTGTATGTAGACAGAGAAGGCAAAGGCCATTTTCTCCCTGAAGCCCGTCTGCGGGACCTTCGGACAGACGATGACGACCTCCCGACACAGTGGGGCCTCGAATGGAAAAACGAGGATGTGCGAATCACCTGCGGTGTAATCGTTGAAAGAACAGACATTGTACGGAGTTGGGGTTCTCCAAACGCACCGCAGGGACGGCGCGAGTTCAGTATCCTGCCGCTTGTGTTAAACGGTTCGGCTTCGATTTCAGAAAGCGGCTCCAGCCGCACTGTAGACGGCTACGGGCTGGCCGAGTACTTCAACAAAACGCTGTGGTTCGGTTAAAAGACATATAGATTTTTAAAAAAATGGTTGACATTAATATCTGATATTGCTATTCTAATAATAGAATAGGTAATGAAGATGACACACGGTGAAGTGATTCTATTAAGGCTTCTCACGCGAAAAGACCGGTACGGGTATGAACTCGACCACATAGTAGATGAGAACCGTATGCGGCAATGGGCGGATATCGGTTTCTCTTCTATTTATAATATCCTGAACAAGCTAGAGCAGAAATCCCTGGTCAGCTCCTATTCCGTAAAAGAGCACGGATCACCGAAACGAAAGGTGTACAAAATCTGTGAAAAGGGAAAACAAGCCCTTCGGGAGGAAGTGATACGTATGCTCACAAAACCTGAAGAAAAGAACAATGATTTTGCCGTTGGTCTGGTTACTTCCGACATCCTCAGTGATGGTGAGTTCAAACAGTGTATGGCTGAATACAAGGCCTATCTACAGAAGAGAAAAGCATTTTACCGGCAGGAGATACCGCAGACGAGTAAACGAAAGAAGGGAGTAGCACTGGCCTTGGAACGGTTCGCTATACTCATTGAGGCCGAATTGAAGTGGCTGGATGAACAGTAATTTTTTTACATTATTATTCTAATATTAGAATATATACCAGGAGGAAAACATGTCTACTACAATTTATTATTTCAGCGGAACAGGGAACTCATTGATCAATGCAAAACGCATCGCCGAGGGGCTGGCAGGCGCGGAAGTTATTTCCATCCCCCATGCATTGTCACGGGATTCGCAAACCACGGCAAAGAGTCCCGGACCACAATCCGACAACCGGAGAATCGGTTTCGTCTTTCCCACCTACGCCTACGGGCTGCCCCGCATGGTAAGGGAGTTCGTTCAAAGAACAGAACTTCCGAAAAATGCATACTATTTTGCTGTTGCATCAAACTGCGGTATTCCCGGACCGGTCCTGCGCCAGCTCGCCCGACTGCTTCAAAAAAAAGAATGCAGGCTCCATGCAGGATTCAGTGTTCTCGATGAAAGCAGTTCCCTTATCAATGATCCTGACAATGACGGAATCCAGAAAATGATGATATCGATGAATAAGGGACAATTCCCGGAGAAAAGTGATAACCGTATGGACGAAATAATCCGGACCATTGAGGCGGAAGAGGAACACCGGGCGGAAACGAGCAACCGCATTACCAATTTTTTCGGAAGACTGTTGCACCGGATGGCATCTTCGTCATTCCCGACGATGGCAAAAAACTTCTGGGTAACCAACGGGTGTACCGGATGCGGTAAGTGCGTTAAGCTCTGTCCCCGGAACAATATCCGGATGGAGAACGGCAGGCCTGTCTGGGATGATGACTGTGAAATGTGTCACGCCTGTATCCAGTGGTGTCCCCGGGAAGCCGTACAATACGCTGAGCTTACGAAAGAAAAACCGCGCTACCGGAATCCGGAGGTGCAGTGGGGTGATATGATTCTGCAATAACGTGAAAGTACAACAGCAATATTAAGTTGGAGAGGGAGTCCGACAGAGAATTTATCCATCTTATAACAGATTTTGCTGAGTAAGATAATCTTTGATTTGTCGTGTTATTATTGCGACTTCTTCTTTAAAATCAGTAAAATCGCCGCCTGTAAATGAATATGACGGGTTATAGTCTGCTTCCTCTCTGAATTTCATCATCTTTGAGAATACATGAGAGGCGTCTGTATCAAACACACCGGTTTTCACAAAGTGCAGACTAAACAGCCTCAGTGCCCCCTCATGACTTCGAGGTTCCAGATCTTTTGATAAAAGAATTGCTCGAATGTGATAGAGCAGATAGTAATACAACTTTGATACTGCGTCTGAAATAAGTTCATTTTCGAATAGAAGAGTAGCAGAACGATACGCCTTTTCCGCTCTGTTCAATTCTTCCGAGATATTCAGCTTTTTATTCTCGTCATTCACAGAGGAATACCTTCTTTTTTAATATCTAAAGCCAAACGCCTTTCTCGTTTTAGCAATTTCCTATACTCTTCCGCAGACAAAAGAATGCATGAAATTGGGACAAGATACTCCAACTCAACAGATGCAGTCTTTTCATATATATTTTTTCTCAGCTCTCTGTTTAATCCTCGAACGACAACAGCAATATCGATATCGGAGTCAGGATCGTAATCTCCCCGTGCTCTCGATCCGAAAAGAACAAAAAGCTCGAGCTTATCGCCAAGGAGACCGCTCAATCGGTTCTTGAGATCTGAAAGTGCCGATTTTATTGTTTTTTCTTCAATTTTATCCGCTGTCGTCATACACGTAACTCGATTCTCGGTTCATTTTACCCTTTTTTAAGCGGGCATGCAAATTCAGATGTATACTATGGTGCAGTTTCAGAAAACAGAAAAATATACACAAGACATATACACTTGACATGTATAGTGTTTCATTTTAACATCACTCTATGAAGACTGTAAACGCTCTGACAATTCGCAATAAATTCGGTGAGGTTCTCGCATATCTCGAAGAGAAAAATGAACCGGTTTTGGTAACAAAAGGGAAAAAGCTACGAGCCGCCTTAGTTCCAATTAAGGATTTTCAAACACGTTTTCTCGATAAGCAGGCGGAAGAAGAGAGAGATAAACTCCTTGAGAGAATCCGAAACATCCGAAGACCCGGAAAAGAAAAAATAACCAGTGTTGAGGCTCTCCGTCAACTACGCGGTGACTTGAAGTGAGATACGTAATCGACGCATCGGTAGCACTACAGTGGGTATTGGAAGAAGAATCCCATGATCGGGCCGAATCTGTTCTGCGTCGTGTATTGGAATTGCCGGAGTTTTTTGCGGTACCTGAACTATTTGGATTCGAAGTCCTGTCCGTGTTATTCAGACTCCATCCGGAACCGTACAGAGCATTTTCAACAGCAATCACCCCTGTTCTTCAATGCGGCTTACTACGCTATCCGCTGACCAAAGCAATCGTAGACCGTAGTAAACGGTTTACATTACAAGGCCTTACAGGATATGACGCAGCTTATGCAGCTCATGCCGAGGAACTGGACGGCTGCTGGATCACCTTTGATGTTAAGGCTGCATAGAAGGTAGGTAACAGCTCATTTGCTGTTAATCTATTTGATTCATTACACAGAGGCTGGTAAGGACAAGACAGTGGAACAGTTTCTTTTAGTATTTTACATTCTTTTTTTTGCAACTGGTTTTATGGGCGGAGCAGCATCATTGTACTCAT
>CAZKZZ010000151.1:0-6409 GCA_964557375.1 uncultured Spirochaetales bacterium
GACCGATCCCACGCTCCGAAAAAACATCCGGGGGCTCGGCGAGAAAGCATAGCCGGTACTAGTAAGCGGCTTACTCGCAATTCAATTTCGATTTATCTTCGAGGGTAAACCTATAGCCGTGGCCCCGAGCCGTATGCATATGCCGGGAGACGGTCTCTTCTCCGAGTTTTTTTCGCAGGCGTGCAACATGCACGTCGACGGTACGGGTAGAGGCAACCGAATCATACCCCCACACTTTGTCGAGCAGTTCGTCCCTGCTTATGACCCGATTCGGATTACAGAGAAGATATTCGAGCAGCCGGTATTCCTGGGCACTAATGGGTACCGTCTCCTCATTTTTCGGCTCCCGCCCCTGCGGAGGCCGTGCACCGGTTGCCGCATTCTCCGCGTCATGCTCCAACCTGGTTCCTCTTCTCAATTCTCTGCATAACGTATCCAAAACGAACTCACCAAAATTGATAAGAGGAGGTGGAGAGGGTACGGGAGCTGTTCCTCTGCCGATCGGTCGGCTTCCTGCAGTAGTATTTTCAACACCTGAACTTTCAGAGGCAACAGCACGATTGCCGGCCGTCTGCCCTCCTCCAACATCAGGGGTGTCAGCTCCGACTGTTCCGCTGGGCGTACGCGACCGTCTAAGCAGTGCCTCGATCCGTGCCAACAGGACCTGCATGTCGAACGGCTTGCAGAGATAATCGTCCGCCCCGAACCGGAGCCCCATCACCGTATCGAGATTCGTGTCCCGGGCAGTAAGCATCAATACCGGGGTTGTTTCGTCCTGTTTCCTGATATTTTGACAAACCTGAAATCCGTCTTTTCCGGGAAGCATAATGTCGAGGATGATCAAGTCCCACTTATTGTTTAAGGCCCGAACTTCCCCCCTGATTCCATCACCGCAGGAGAAAACAGAGTAGCCCTCTGCAGTAAGACGGTCTTCGAGTGACATTACCAACCCCTTTTCATCTTCTATAATCAGGATATCCCCACGTATTTCACCCATCATCTTCCCTGATTTCTTCAACCGGTAGCTCCACCGTAAATCTGCAGCCCGGCACTCGGATTCCGAGGCTGCTCTCATACGGGCTTTCCAATTTCAATGTTCCGTCGAGAAGCGTGACAACCCGTTTTACAAGATGGAGACCCAATCCGGTACCTTCCCGCTGCTCTTTGAGGGCTTGATCACCCCGGAAAAACGGTTCGAATATCTTCCCGGCTTCTTTCGCCGGTACTCCGCGCCCGTGATCTTCCACAACAATTGTACAGCTCCCCTTTCCTGATTTTTCTGAACAGGTTACTTCTAGCCGTACCGGATCTCCTCGATATCCGGGTGGTGCTTTCGATGCAGCGTCGGGTAGGCCGTGCCGCAGTGCATTGATTAGGAGATTTTCCAAAATGAGCCTGACTGCTGATGGATCAGTTTTCACAAACGCAGGAACAGCTACGAATGAAACTCCAATCGCGGCTCCCGCTTTCGCAGCAGAGGGACGGAGGGACTCGACTACAGTACTGCACAGCAAGACCGGATCCACCTTCTCCGCACGGGAGTGTTTCCCCGAGGATAGGCCTGCATACGCGAGAATTCCCTCCACCATCCTGGTAAGCCGTACCGTTTGTTCCTGAATAAGTTTCCCGTACGTTTTAACTCTTCCGACTTCTCCTACAACCCCGTCTGCCAAGTTATCCGAAGCTGATTGAATCACACTTATGGGAGTGCGCAGCTCATGGCTCATGGATGCTACGAACTCCTGTTCCCTAGCTCGCAATTCACCCGTTTTTGTGTAGATCCGGAACATCACCAGTGAACTGAGAAAAAGGACGGCAACGATCCCGAAAGAAACTGCAAGATTCATACTCTTTCGTGCAGAGATGATATCTTCGAGCGGCCGGTCGGGATAAAACACGGAAACGAGTGCTATGGGAGCCGATTCTTCTATTATTCCCATCATATCACGCCCTAAAGAACGGGAAAGTAAAAACGCGAGAAACGGGCTCTGACGATCCAATTCGTCCGGCATCCTTCCCCCCTCTTTGTTCCATGCCGGTATTGATCCACCCCCCTCATTTCGATCCGGAAACAGGAACCGGGGATGACCGAGCGAGAGCGGACCACTAAGGGGTACAGTGATTTCCGGTTTTCTCTCCGCCCCGATCTTATTTGAAAACCCGACGGATACGGAAATTACGCTGCCTGGTATAGCACCAGGGCGACTGCCGGGTACAGCACCATCAGAAAATGTAATAGTATACGCATATGATTCGAGGTAACTGGAAACATAGTATGGGATCACCTCTTCAAAAAGAACCGACAAATCGATTCTGCAAAAGCCGATAAACGGAGGTGCCGGCGGGGCCTTCCAGTATTCTCCTTTTTCTTCCACTTCGCCGGTTTCACCATTGTCCGCACCTTTTTTAAATCTGAATATATCGCCATAAGAGATGAGGATAAATCCATCTCTGTACATCGGCAGCAGCAGATTACCGATATCCTTCTCATCTTCTTCTCCACGTTTTTTGGCCGCCTCGATTACCGGCAGCAGCTCCTCCGGAACCGCGCCTGCCGAGAAGGTTCCATTTTCCAGAACATATATCTCATCACCCATTTCGGGCGAAAAAAAATATCCTCCGGCCATCAGGTCGGGAAAGAGAGCAACCTCTTTCCAATACTCTATATTCTGCTCTGTAATTGCAATCTGTTCATCCAAGGAGCGAGGCGGTCCTCCTGCGGGCTGAAACAGAGAAACGATCAGCCGCACTTCATCCCCGGAATTCCCTAGAGCCTGGACCAGATTCATCCTCATCTCCCTTCTTATCCGTTCCTCTTCGGACCGGGAAACCTGATTGATCCATCGATACTGTAGGATTCCGAGTACTATTCCTCCGGCGGCCAGAACAACAATTCCGATAGCCGGAACAAGTTTCTTTACCATACTCTGAATGTACCCCGACTGGACCGGAAAATAAAAGCTGTTTTACATAGATTTTACATTCATTTTACATCCCTGAAACAACGCCACAGCCTTTCTATTGTATTTTCACAGGCAGAGGAGGAAACGATGACAGAGCCGGCATATAAAAACGCACAAAAAATAATTGAGGAAAAAAACGTCAAGAAGTTCGTCACTCCCGAACAGAAACGGCAGCGTAAAATAGTCCTTGTCGTTATTGCTGTGATAGCGGTAATTGCTGCAGCAGGGTATTTTCTTCTTGTCCCCCGGGAAAAAAGCTATACCCTCACAGGGTGGGAATCGGCCTTTGTAGAGCGAGGAAATCTTCCCAAGATAATCCAGTCGAGCGGCTCGGTAAGTATCCCGGAACAGATAACAATTCTGAGCCCTGAAGAAGGGTACACTTTCCGCCTACTCGTAGAAACCGGTGAAGAAGTCAATGAAGGGGCACTTCTCGCAGTAATCGATGTCCCGGAACTAAAAGACGAGCTCTACGATCTGGAGCTCAGCCTGGAAGACAATCAGAAACTACTTAGGAAAACCCAAGTACAGAATGAAATTACAAATGCCCGGCAGGAACGCGAGATCGACCGGCTCGAAAACGATCTCGAAGATGAGCAAGCTGAAAGAGAGAAGCTCGAAAAACTGGTGGCAATTAATGCTTCTCGCAAATCAGAGCTCGAAGAGCAAAAAAATAGAATCGAAGAGCTGCAGGAAGATATTGAAGAAGCGGAAGAACAGCTTGCAGAAGACAAGCGGCTTCAACAGCTGGAGGTTGAAATGATAGCGCTGAACATCCGGCAGCTTTCTACAAATATCACCCGTCTCGAGGAGGACATCGCAGAAGCAGAGATTCGCAGCACCATGGCCGGTGAGGTACTGGACCTCGATGAAACGCTCAATGTACCCGGAAGCCTCATCGGGAAAAACCAGGAACTGTTTACGATCGCCAACCCGCAGAGTGCAATAGTAGAACTGGAGGTGGATGAAGAATATTCGAGGAATCTGAAAAAAGATCAGCAGGTTTCCCTCGATATCAGCGGGACAACACTCGCCGGCAGTATTACCAGCATTGGAAGAATTGCTCAGAGCTCTTCAGACGGGCTCGGGGCAACCGTACTTGTGAAAGTAAAACCTGAACGGGTGACCGATGCAGTTATCTCCGGCGCAACAGCAGTGGGAGAGTTCGAAGTCGGCACACTCGAAAACATCCTCATGCTTCCCCGAGGCCCTTATCTTTCCACCGGTAGTCAGCGATTTCTCTACAAAATAGAAGGAAATACCGCCCTAAAGGTAGAAGCCACATTCGGAGAAAGCGAAAACAATTTCATAGAAGTAGTGAAGGGAGTATCAGAAGGGGATAAAGTGATCACCAGCGGCTATCAAAATTTTATTGAATACAAAAGCATAACCCTTAAGAGAGGAGAATAGAATGATACATTTGAAAAACATTGCAAAACGCTACGATCTAGGCGCAGTGACTGTCACTGCATTGGAAGAGATCACTCTGACGATAGAACGGGGTGAGTACATCGCAATCATGGGGCCTTCGGGCTCGGGAAAATCGACCCTTATGAATATAATAGGAATTCTTGATGCTCCCAGTGAAGGAACGTACTATCTGGAAGAATACGATATCACCAGGCTTCCCGACAAGGAAAAGGCCAGGATAAGAAACCGCAATTTCGGTTTCGTTTTTCAGAGTTTTAACCTTCTCTCCGAGCTCAGCGCGATCGAGAATGTTACTCTCCCCATGAGCTATAATGGGATCGGCACGAGAGAACGAAACGAGCGCGCAGAAGACCTTTTAGAACGGGTAGGTATGTCCCATAGGCTTCATCATCTACCCACCATGTTGAGCGGAGGAGAACAACAGCGAGTCGCAATCGCCCGGGCCCTTGCCAACAATCCTGACCTGATACTAGCCGACGAGCCGACCGGCAACCTTCCGTCAGACAAAGGTGAAGCAATTCTCGAAACGCTGGAAGAACTCAATACTCAGGGGGTAACGGTGGTAATGGTGACCCACAACGAGGAACAGGGACAACGAGCACACCGCAGAATCCATATCCAGGACGGCAGGCTGGCGGCTGCGGAGGTCGCCGTATGAAAAGCAAAGAAAATTTCACTTTGGCGTTCCGGTGGATCGGAAAGCGGCCGGTGGAATCACTTCTGCTCGTGATTGGTATTGCCTTAGGTGTAGGAGCAGTGAGTGCGGGATTGAGTCTGTACATGCATTCTAAACAGGAGACTCAGAAGCTTATTGCATCGACCAAATACAGAGAAATCGTTCTAACGACCCGCGAAGAAGCTGATGACATGGAACGGCCTGCGGTTCAGATAGACGAGAACGAGCTTGCCGTCCTTACCACGGACGAATTGTCAATACGTAATGAAATAGAAGGAATACAGTACGCGTTTATTGCTAATCAGACCGAATATCGGTTGAGTGGAGGATGGGGTGGCCCTCCCGGTGGCGGAACACGGCAAACAAGCGGTGCAGCCTCAGATGACAGTGAAAACCGCGCATCCGAAGTGCAGCCCCCCTCTCCTCTGCCACCGGGAATGCCCGAAGAACAAGAACTGCCCGTAACCGACAGCCCGGACCCTGCTTTGGATACTATGTACGGATACGAGGTAACCCCGGAGTTCTTTGCCGCCCACAACCTGTTACCGGCTTACGGTAGTCTTTTTACCGCAGAAGATCTGGAAAAGAAACTGCCCATTATGGTCCTCGGTTCCGATCTTGCTGAAGTTCTCTTCAGTGACGGCGTCTCAATAGGAAGGGAAGTATATCATAGAAGGAAACTCTATGAAATTACCGGTATACTCGAACCATCAGGAACCGAATACGATACCATGGCTTTAACCCCGGCAGTGATTCCGGACCAGGTCTTCGCCGACTCGGAGATGGCCCGGATGTTCTTTCTCCGTAATCCGACCTCCCTCCACTTTGTTATTGATGATGCAACACTGCTCGACGAAACAAAAGCCCGATTAGCTTCTCATTTCGATAATGCTTATGGTGAAAATTCCATCAGCATCAGCCTCCCTCGTGAAGAAGCGGAAAGTACTATAAACCGCAACAAGCGGATAAGCATTATTATCATGTTTCTCGCTATTTCAGGGCTTCTTATCGCTGATGTTAATGTTTCGAATATCCTGCTGGGGAGGATGATCAGGAGCAGAAAAAAGATCGGGATTCTCAAAGCTATCGGTGCGGGAAAGCGTGATATCTTTGGGCTTTTTTCTATAGAAGGATTTCTTTTAAGCGCGGGAGGAGCAGCAGTAGGGACAGGTGTTTCATATCTGCTGTTTAGAATTATGAAACAGACGCTGAATCTTGATACGTTCAGCCCCACGATGCTTATAGCAGGTATTATTATCGCCTGGATCGTTACCATGGCATTGACTCTCCTGCCGGCTGTTCAGGCATCCAAGGTGGCGGCGGCAGATGCAATGCGTCA
>CAZKZZ010000151.1:6419-9336 GCA_964557375.1 uncultured Spirochaetales bacterium
ATAGGAGTGAGAAATGGGAGTATTACATACAGTATTTACAGGTTTTAAAAAAGCACCGGGAAAAACACTCATGACACTGTCCGCAGTTGGACTGGGAGTAGGTGTACTCATCAGTACATTGAACATTAGCAGTACATTCTCCGGATTCATCGAAGAGGAGCTTTCTCATAACGGTATCGTCCTCAATGTTGCAAACGCCGATTATTCGAACGAAGGTGGGCTTGAAAGAGTGAGACCGCCGGAGTTCGACAGCGAGGTAATAGAAACTATCAAGGCGGAACTTCCCGGAGTTTCAGAGATTTCTCCTGCAGTTATTCCCTTTTTTGATCTTCAGGTCAGAACGGAAGGGACGACCTATCGAATAAGAAGCATGCTCGGGGTAAACGAAGAGTATCTCGACCTCATGGACCTCAACATAATAAGTGGTACAGGATTTACCAGTGGCGATATCGAGAGCGGTTCGAAAAACGCAGTCATCTCGGAAGAACTCGCTGTCAATCTATTCGGTTCTCCCGAGTCCGCTCTCGGAAAAACCATCCGTCCGCCGCGGACAAATACCACAGAAGAAACCGGAACTTCTGACACCAATCGGCAGCAAGGTTTAAGGCAGCGGTTTGCACCACCGACTTATGTCATTACCGGTGCGTTCGAAACTCCTACTGAACTCAAGCGAAAATCATTTGGAATCGGTGATGTGCTCGTACCATACCTCTCACTGATCCCAGGTGGAATGAATATAGAAATGGCACAGGGGCTTCTCCTGTCCAATCTTGTTGTAAGAACGACGGGTATGTCGGTTGAGGCAGCGGAATCATCCCTGCGGGACATTCTGAGCAGAGAATACGGTGATGATCTCTCTCTGCACATCTGGGAAGGGACCCCGGGGGGAAGTGAGAGTGTACTCGAGGAAGCGCGTCAGAGTCTGGGTACCATGACTATCGTCATCAACCTTCTCGGCTTCATCCTTCTTATTACAGGTATGATCGGAATTCTAAGCATCATGATCGTCGAAGTGGCCGGTAGAAACAGAGAGATTGCTATGAAGCAGGCTTTAGGCGCCCATAAAACGATTATTATAAAAGAGTTTTGGCTTCGGGCAGTTATATTGAGTCTGTTTAGTGCAGGTTTCGGCATGCTGCTCAGTGTGCTCCTTCTCAATCCGCTCCGGGACATCATTATCCCTATATTCTCCGACATCAGCATGGGTCAAATCTCAACTTCTATCTTTCAGCCTCTGTCCGCTGCCGTTGGAGTAGGAGCTGCGGTGCTCTTCGGCGGCGTATTCGGTATTTTCCCCATCTTCGGGGCGCTTAAAACACCGATTTCAGAAGGCATACGGGAGGTTTGATCATGAGAAGTACAAAAACACTCCACACTCTGCTCCTGCTTTTGCTGCTTTTGGTCCTGCTACCAGTTTTCCCTGTACTTTCGGGAGGGCCTATGCTCGCGGCCGACACAAACAGTTCCGGCACGCAGTCCCGATACTCCATTTCGGTTGATGAAGAGGGGATAGGGCTGCAGGCACTGGTAGAACTGGCCGCTTCCAACAATCCGGAATTATCGGACGCCTACCGTAGTCTGACACAAGCCCGAAGGAACCTCGAGGGTCCGCTTACCCTGGGCAACACCGCGTTCACAGTAAGAGGAAATTATACCTACACGATACCGGAAGATGATGAAGACGATTCGGAGAACGATACAAACTCCGTATCTGGGTCCGAACCGGAAACAGCATATAATACCAATGCTACTGTATCAGAAAATACCACTCCAACACATGAGTGGTCAGGAACGATGGACCTTTCCATCCCTGTCCTTCCCCAGATCACACTCGGCACCGGGCTTACAATTCCCCTTTTTGACATGGAAAAGGAAGAGTTTCCGGAGTTTGCAGAAGATGAAGATGATATCAAGGACATAACCGGTACGGTGAGCATCATCTTCAACCCGTTTGCCCGGCAAAAAAACAGACTCCAGACTAATGAAATATATCAAAAAGCGCTCAAACAGGTGATGTATCTCGAGAACAGTATCTTCTATGAAGTTGAAAGTGCCACATTCGATCTGCTTCTCGCCTTTAAGGAACGGGATGCTGCAGAACGAACTATGGAACTTCGAGAGCAGGAGTATGAAATCGTGAAAGAGCAATATACAATTGATGAAGATACGACCATTGACGATGTAACCGATGCTGCAGACAGCTACACCTGTGCCAGGCAGGAATATTTTACAACGGAACAGTCACTTCTCAGTACTAAACAGCGGTTTTTTACGACCCTGGGAATTGATTTTGCCGAGGTTATCATTAAGGACATTTCAGCAAAAACACTCGAGAAGCTTGTCCGGCAGAGGACTCTTTATCTCGAAGGGGCAGCATCGATGCAGGCGGCCTCCCTCACCCTGGAAAACCTGCAGTCCGAACTCGAAACTCTCGATGGGGACCTAAAACAGACATGGGTCTACCGGCCCGACCTTTCCCTCTCTGCATCGCTTGATGTCCCCACTACACAATTCGGTGCTACTATCTCTTACTCTATCTCACCACAGGATTTTAAAACTGATGAGCGCAAAACCCTGCAGGAAAATGTTGAAGCAAAAAAACAGGACATCGCACTCGAACTGTTTAAGCTCGACCTCGCGAAGGAAATGGCAATTTCCAACGTACAAACATTTCAGGAGATGGCGGTACTGGAGCAGTCAGCCCTCGATGATGCGAGAACAACACTGCAAGAAACACAGCTTCTCTACGAGCAGGGGGAGAGAACCGCTTTGGAACTCGAGCAGGCGGAAGTTAGTTTGTTGTCTTCCGACATCAAATATCTCAGTACTTTATGCGACCTCTACAATGCGCAGGCGGAAGTGCTCAAACTCTTTCCGACTGTCTTGTTTCATTAGTTTCATTCTTGCAGTTTCATCT
>CAZKZZ010000152.1:0-7200 GCA_964557375.1 uncultured Spirochaetales bacterium
TGTCCTTTCGGGCCATGAACGCATTCTCACTTGTTACAACGGCAACACCTGCCATATCTTTCGAATCTTTTTCTACCTCTTCTACGAGGAGATCCCCCAATCCCTGATGCTGATACTTTTTCCCATTCGTCCAGAGGCAATGGACAACCATATAGCCTTCTGCAGTGACCGCCCGCCAGCACTGCTCCCCGGGCGTGTATTCAATAAATCCTACCGGCCGCTTCACGCCTTTTATATAGAGAAGCTTTATTCTAAGCCCCTTACCGAATTGTTCTTGGAGCCATTCCACTTTTAGATGGTAGTATTCGTTTTTTTGGTTGATAAAACAGATTACCTGGGGATGGTCTTCGATGGTATCCGCGGTTACTTCCACGGTCATGGGTTCTAATGCATCCATACGTATTCCAATCTCCTTTTTAATCGACAAGATTGTTATACTGTAATCCAAGAACATCGTTTGAACAATAAAAAATTAGTGATACAATAAGAAAGAAGACGTAAAAAGGAGTTCCCATGTCGGAGAAACTAATTATGCTTCACGGGTTTACCCAGGAGGAAGCTCTCCGCTGTATTCGGGCAGTAAAAGAAGCTTCTGAAGACCCGAAGTCAATCGCTTTTTGTATGACCACTGAAACAAATCTCGATTGGAAGGTAAAAGATCTTATCACGGAAGTATTGGAAGAGCATCAATATATGCTGATGCAGCAGGCAAAAAAAGAAAACCCAGAAGAGACGCAGGGAGCGCAAGAATAAAAGCACCTGAACCCAAAGTACCCAGGCTTTCTACGCCTTCATTTTCGTCATCATCCGGGGGATGAGTCTTCCCATAACCGGTATTCTGGAAAAAAGGCCGAAGGAACGGAGTAATACAGGGCTGAATGTAGAGAGAAACCGTCCTCCCCGCAGGCCCGGCCCGAGTTCACGTTTGATCCGCGCAACATAGGTACGGTCCAATTCTTCCCAGCTTCGGCCCTCATAAAAAAAATCCGCAATACACTCGGCCGCTATCATTCCGCTTTCAACTGCATACGAGATTCCTTCCCCGGTATAGCTGTTGATGCACCGGGCGGCATCTCCGACCAGTACGGTTCCGGGGAGCGCCCCCGTCCCGATATCGCGGGAGGGAAACATAGGAAACACTTTCGGGGGGATTACCATCTCAGCACCTTTTATCACTTCACGAAAGTAGCGGTCAAGTATGAGAGGATAGAGATCGGTGACCTTACGGCTGGAAACCTTTCTGTCTCGAAGGTTGTTATTTTTTATGCAGAACCCGATATTGCACCGGTCATCAGATTCGGGGAACAGCCACCCATAGTGAGGAGAGAGTTCCGGGGGGAAGACCATCTGAATCCGTCCAGGAGTAAAAGAACAGTGTTTAAACCATGCGGTACAGCTCGTGATGTGTTCTTTGCGGGGATCACGTATCCGAAACGTCGTCGTAGCACCGTTAGCAATAACGATTATGTCCGCATAATAAGAATCATCTCCGCACCGAAGCCCCGCTACGTTTCGCGCCGCCTCGGCAGCTACAGTTTGCGCCACCGGTTTTCTCCCTCCGCCTCGGCTACCCTCCGCATAGATAAGGCTATCGGCTTTCACTCCCTCGAGTACATGTACCCCGGCATCTTTAGCAATGTCCAAGAGGATATTATCAAAGAGAGGCCGATGCATAACTGATGCGGTTGCATCTCCCCGCAGGTTTATCGATGTGCCGTTTGGAGTGAGTAATTCGGCACTAGTAATCAGATACCGGTGCGGTTCTATCCTGCTCCACAGGTCCAGCTCTCGCAACAACAGTTCGGTCCGGGGGGCGATTCCTCCCGCGCACGGTTTCAGTCTGGGAAATGTCTCTTTCTCTAAGAGCAGTACTCGACGGGAATACCGTTGCTTGAGAAGATACGATGCGATGGCACCGGCAGGACCCCCTCCGACGACAAGCACATCCCAACGGTCTTCCACGATGTTCCCTCCTGTAATGAGATCTCAGCCGTCGATAAAGCGATTGCTGTAGCCGGCTGCTTTGGAATAGCCGAACTCCGACATGCCGACACCGCTGCCGGCGCCCTCCGGCCCTTTGGCTTCGAACGTACAGTACGCCTCGCATACCTCGAACTCCCCGTTCTGCATAAACCAGGATTGCTCCGGACCGTTTCGAAAAACGGTGAGCTCAACAGCTCCGCATCCTTTCGGTTTGAACCGGCAGGTAAACTGTTCCGGAATGACGCCATCTTCACCCAGCTGGGCCTGATCAGTTGCCGCAACGATCGGCAGAACTGAATCATCACCCCCGATCCAGCCCGAAACGAGACAGCGAAATGATGTTCCGTAATTTACGGTAGTATAGACGAGATACCGATAGGTGTTGCCCCCAAGTGAAATGCCTTCAGAGAAACTCAATACGTTCCAAATATACCGTTTGATAAAACTCCATTTCCGCTTTCCCCAGGAATGGTCTCGCACACCGCGCATCTCCACATGAGTGGTCTTTCCTCCGATTGTGATCGATCCGGCCAAAGTCCCCCCCTGTTCGATTCGGGTCTGGTTCTCAGAGCGGAGGTTTTCAAAAAACTGCTTTGACCAGTCCATCTCGGCCATCGCCCTGGCAAAGGCCCGGATATCCATATGTATACCGGAATGATACAGTTTCGAATCGGGAGTGAAATGCAGGGCAACAGAACAATCGACCGGTCCCGGTTCCAGAGCGCCTTCCCACTCGATTCTCCATTGCCCTCGGTTCTTATCGGTACACTGAAAACGCAGACCGCCCGCTTCCAATCCGGATATATCCGGTGTATCGAACCGAATGAACTGATTGGTGTTGTAAAATTTTGTACCGTTTAAGGACATCCACAGCCAGACTTCAGCGAGTTTTCCTCCGTCTCTGAAACCGATCCTCGTCATGACGAGATTACCCTTCTCATCAGCCCCTTGAAAGACGAATGAATCGTTGTATTGGTCTTCAGGCGTTCCTTCGGGGGCCGGTACTCTGCTGTTGATCTGCACCGGATCCGTAACGGTATCGGTTTTTCCCCGTTTTACCCCAGCCCTGATAAGGAGGTACCCGAGGCAGTTCTTCCATCTCGGTCCGCCTCGAGGACACATACTGTATTTTTGTACGGGTTTGGTTATCAAAAAAAGGAGGATTACCGCTGCCGCTATAATAATTATAATGAAAACCATTGCTTTATTCCCCTTTTATTTTTTCAACTAATTAATTAGTATTTGTTTTTATCGAAAAACAGACCGAGCACCCGGAGTTGTATAGATGGCAGAATATCAGGTTGATAATTTCCAGGTCAAGTCTTTAGCTGACATTGAAAAGGAACCTGTCGGAGGAAAAGCCAGATGGCTGCACCGTCTCATCGAAATAGGCCTCGAGGTCCCGGAGGGGCTGGTAATCTATCCCGCCAAGTGCCCGGAGAAACTCGAGGGGCACGAGAAGCCGGAGGAAAAAACAGTACATAAGGCCTATCGAGATGTGGGAGGCGGTATCGCTGCGGTTCGATCATCCGCAGAGGATGAAGACAGCGATCACGCTTCCGCAGCCGGTCAGTATGAAACTTTCCTCCGAGTAGAGGGCGAGAAGGCAATAGCTCGGGCCGTAACTGCATGTTATGAGTCTGCTCACTCCGAGCGCGTCAGCTCGTACCGGAACGAAATAGCCGGAAGCGGCAGCGGCCCGCAAGGGGCATACCATCCTCCCGGTCCAATGGCTGTCATCGTACAAAGGATGATCGAACCTGCTAAGGCGGGAGTGGTTTTTACTGTTGATCCTGTTACGGACAGTAATGAAACGCTGATAATCGAAGCGGTATCCGGTACGGGAGATCTTCTGGTAAGCGGGACAGAGGCGGGTCAACGGTACGAGATCGATCGACGCACCTTCACTTTAAATGAAGGCGGGGTCAAAGAGCCGCACATATTGACAAGTGCAGAGATTGAAAAACTTACTCGTGAGGCTCTCTACGCGGAAGAGAAGCTCGGGCGGTCACTCGACATGGAATGGGCAATCGACCGGAGCGGTACTCTCTTCTGGCTGCAGGCGAGACCGATTACAACAGGCCGGCAGGACAGTCTGGACACACCCATCGGAGATGATGAACTGCTTACCCGCTGCAATATCGGAGAGATGCTTCCCGGAGCAGCAACCCCGCTCACCCTGTCAGTATTTGCGGAACCGCTCGACTGGGGACTGCAGGAGATGTCGAGAAGGGAAGGTGTTTTACACGGTCTGAAAAAACCGCCCCGCTATATTAACCATGTAGAAAATCATCTATTTATGAACCTCACTTCTATGTATGTAATGGCCCGCCGAGTAGCAGGAGCTACCAGAGAGGGTACGGAACTGAACATTATCGGGCGGATCTTGCCTGAACACGATATCGGACCGCAGGACCCGGGTTTTTTCCGAGTATTAAACGGGTTTCGGTATGTACTCCTGCTGTTCCGCCACAATAGATTTCTGAAAAAGATCACAAAAACAGCAAAGAACTTTACGATCGACCTGGAAAACCGTAGCGCTTACGAGCTGTATCAGGAGCTCTGCACTCTTCAACGATCAGTACTCAACAAAGTGTATTTTTATCACTACTGTGTGAGCGCTTTCTCGGGGGCAATGAATGCAATTCTGGCGGCAGTCATAGCAGGGGATGATGAAGTTGATTCCGCCGCGCACAGCAGGATGAGCCTGCTGTTAACCGATATCCCCGACATAGAAAGTGCACATATCCTTGAAGCCATCGAAGAAATTGCCCTTTCAATAGAAAAAAGCGGAAACATCGACTGGTTCACAGCTGCGCCCGAAACCGAGATATTGAAATGGCTGGAAACGGATGCATCGGGAGTAACAGGCACTCTGTTCAGACAGTTTTTATCCCGGCACGGCCACCGTTGTATCCGGGAAGCCGAATTACGGTCAAAAGATTATGAGACATACCCTGAAGAGCTTATAAAAATAATCAAAGACACCGTCGAGTCGAACAAAACCCGGAAACTGTTCCGGACCGCTTCTTTAAAAGCGGGAAAAGCAGAGGCAAAAGCAGACGGGACGCAGCAGACGGAAGATGAGAAGGCGGTATCACCTTGGCTCTTGAAACAGGCCAAAACAGGGGTACGCCAGCGGGAGTTCTCAAAATCCATGCTCATTCTTGCCCAGCATCAATTCAAAAAAGGGTATCGAAAACTTGCTGAGATACTAGTAAACGAGAACAAACTGCCCGATAAAGACCTCATCTATTTTTTTACCAGGGAAGAGATCGGTTGCCTTATACAAGGGGAAGACCGAAACCTGCTTATCCGAAAAGCTAAACAGAGAAGACAGAAACTTCCATACCAGATGCAGCTGGTGTTTCCTGAAATCTCCAGAGGAAGACCGGTCCCTTTCATACGGGAATCCGGTAACAGCAGTCCGGGAAAAACGATAACCGGCACACCGGTGAGTATCGGCATAACCGAGGGAATGGTACGAATCGTCAACCACATCGATGAAGCGTATCAACTGGAACCCGGCGAGATTATGGTTGCCCCTTTTACCGATATCGGCTGGACACCTTTTTTCTCTACCATCTCAGGCTTGGTAACCGAAATCGGCGGGGCCCTCTCCCACGGTGCCGTTGTGGCACGAGAGTACGGGCTTCCGATGGTATCGAACATTCCCGGTATTATTAATCTCCTCGAGACCGGAATGAAAATACAATTGGACGGGAAAGCAGGAACAATCCACATTCTCGAAGACACAGATACAGAATAAAAAATAACCTAAACAGATTATTTTCGGCTCCTCCGCCCGATAGTACATTGAGGGTGGAGGAAGATCATGAAAAGATTCTTACTAATATCATTACTTATTGTTTTTGGTTATTTTCTAACAGGCTGCGTTGAAGGCCGGCCAAAAGCGGAACAGGAAAGTGAAAAAACCGGTTCCCAAACTCAGACATCAGAGTCAAAAACTACAGTTCAGTCCCCAAAGGAAGAACTGATAACCATCGAAGATCTTCAAAACAAAGTCCAGACAGTATACAACGACGCACACACGGCGATTGCAAATATATCAACGACCGTGGTAACTCCCGGTATTTTCGGCATGAGTATCCCCCAAGAGGGTATGGGCTCCGGATTTTTATGGGACAAAAACGGACATGTGGTTACAAACTTTCATGTTGTAAAAAATGCCAAGGCAATTTCCGTCTCTTTAGAGGACAATGAAATGTTAGAGGCGGAGATGATAGGAAGTGACCCCTTTACAGATCTTGCAGTCTTAAAGATAAAAACCGATAATCTTCCCGAACCGCTCTCTTTGGATAATTCAGATCAGCTCGATGTCGGACAATTCGTGGTTGCATTGGGCAACCCGTTCAATTTCGACCAGACCCTCACATTCGGGGTCATTTCCGCATTAGGCAGAGTAATCCAGAGTTCCGGCGGCGGTTTTATAAGTGAAGCTATTCAGACCGACACTCCGATAAATCCCGGAAACTCGGGCGGGCCCCTGCTCAACATGAACGGAAATGTAATCGGCGTCAACTCAGCCATCATCAGCCCGAGCGGAGCAAGTGCAGGTATCGGGTTTGCAATATCATCGAACACGGTTGCAAAAGTGGTACCCGCATTGATAGAAGACGGCCATTTTCCTCATCCCTGGCTCGGATTTCAGAGTCTCAATCTTACCGAGCGGTTCGGGCAGCTGTTAGAGGAAGCGGGTCTATCTGTACCGGTGAATGAAGGTATACTCATCGTAAATGTATTCAACGGCACCCCCGCGGATAATGCCGGCCTGCAGGGAGGTGACCAGCAGCTGCAAATCGGGAACATGAAGCTGCCTGTCGGCGGAGACATCATTGTTTCAATCGACGGTGAGGAAATTACCACCTACAAAGAGATGGTCATTTATCTGGAAAACGAAACCGGTATCGGTGATACCATCGAAGTGACGATCTACAGAGACGGCAGCAAAATGCAGAAAGAAGTGAAGGTCGGAGAACGGCCGCAGGATTTTAAAATCTCGCCGTAATAAGGCACGTATAATACGGTACCTATAATACCACCCCCTGGTATTATTTCACATAGGCCGGATTGATCATTGCGTTTTATTGCAGTGATCATTCGGCCATCTTTTTTACCATTTTCACGAGTGCATGATCAGGATCAACCTCTTCAGCTCTTTCAATATAATAGGAGTATTTCTCTCTGTTTCCTTTC
>CAZKZZ010000152.1:7300-9330 GCA_964557375.1 uncultured Spirochaetales bacterium
GTTTCCTTTCATCCTTTCACCTTTAGCACTTGCTATCATGAGGTGGGAACGCGCTTTTGAAAGAGAGTCCGCAAGCCGTGCGTCGTTTTCGAGAACAGCTGAAGCATGTTCCATCGATGCTTCGAAATCACCTTCCCGATAACAGCAGAACGCACGTGCAACTCGAGCAGGCGCAAAATCCGGCGCATGCTCAACAACCGAGGCGAGCATCCTTTTTTTTGCTTCGAAATTGCTCACTTCGCCCAAGAAAACGGAAATCACATCACCAGTATCAGAATTATCTTCCAAAGAAATTGGTTCATGAGCATTATTGTTTCCGTCCAGAATAAATAAGGCCCGTTCGAGAGTCATTTCAGCAAAGCGGTATTTTTCAGCTGACAGAAAAACCAGGGTAGCTGTAAATGCGTCCTCGAATGTAACAGTATTATCTTTTAGAAGGGCTGCGGCATCATCATAATCCATTGAGGCGGCATCTCTCTCGAGAGCAGCAAAATTATATCCCCACAAGGCGGAAGTAGAAAAAAACAGGAGAGCGGCAAAAAATATTTTGGAAACTCGGTTCATATAAAGACTGCTCAGCCTTCTGCCCGTTTCTTACACGAGATACACAGGTGTGCTTCCGGGATTGCTTCCAACCGGTCTGAGTCAATTATACTGCCGCACTGTTCGCACATTCCGTATGTACCCTGATCAATTTTATACAGGGCGGATTGTATCAGCCTGAGCCGTTCCCGATCCTGCAGGGTGAAAGAAGCGCGTTTCATCGCATCATCGAGTACTTCCGCGCGGTCGGCAAAATCCCACACCTCATCCTCCTGAATCAATCGGTTGAACTCGTTTCTCTCCATCTTAAGAGATTCCCGATACGAATCGGCCATTTCCAATAATGTTTTTCTGTATTTTTCACGTTCTTTCGGTTCCATAGTGTAAATTTATTCTGTATACCGGTTTAGGGAAATAACCTATAGAGGTTATTTGTTGCCGATCGGAGCTATTGTATAATTAATGATAAGGAGAAGATGCTGTGCAAAAAGAAGCTTTTTTATATGATAATGTCGAAGAGAACAAAGTGAAATGCCGCCTCTGCCCCCACGGCTGTTTAATAAAACCTGACCAGTTCGGGATCTGCGGAGTAAGACAAAATAAAGAAGGCAGTCTCTACACCTATGCCTATGCTAATCCTCTCGGTGTGAATATAGACCCGATCGAAAAAAAGCCGCTGTATCATTTTCTTCCCGGAACGACCAGTTTCTCGATTGGAACGGCCGGGTGCAATTTTAAATGTTCATTTTGCCAAAATTGGCGGATTTCCCAGGTAACGGATACACTCAAACAGTATTTCGACAGCGATGAATGGCCTCCGCAAAAAGTTGCAGATCAGGCCGAGGCTCAGGGATGCAAAAGTGTTGCCTACACCTATACCGAGCCGACCATTTTTTTCGAATACGCCTACGATACATCGGTCAAAGCACAGGAAAAGGGACTGAAAAATATTTTTGTTACAAACGGATTCATCACCACCGAGGCTGTGGACATGATCCGTCCTTACCTCGACGCTGCAAATGTTGATTTAAAGAGTTTTCGGGATGACTTTTACAAAAAAGTGTGTAAAGGCCGTCTGCAGCCTGTATTAGATGCTATACGGCACATGTATACCATCGGTATTTGGGTCGAAATTACGACATTGATCATACCCGGCCAAAACGATTCCGAAAAAGAAATCGATGAGATCGCCCAATTTATCGCGGACACCGGAAAAGAAATCCCGTGGCATATCAGCAGATTTTTTCCACAATACAAATATACCGACGCGGAAGCCACCCCGCTCGAAACACTGCACTTTGCCGAACGAACAGGGTCGAAAAAGGGGCTTGAACATATTCATCTTGGGAATGTTTGAGGAGTGGCTCAAAAGTAGTGCCTCAAAAGTAGTGCCTCAAACCTTGTTACAGTTTTTCGCACCGTGCGGCAGTCGGGGTTTGCTCACCGTAGCCGGGCACACCACAAAAAAGCCGCCACAGGGTGGGTGT
>CAZKZZ010000153.1:0-9231 GCA_964557375.1 uncultured Spirochaetales bacterium
TCCTGCAGGCCTGCAGTATGGTCGTTGTTATGGTTTTCAGTTTCGCAAACCTCGCCGCGGACATTCTCTATTCGGTACTCAACCCGCGGATTCGGTTCAGATAAGAAGACGGAGGAACTGCTATGAACGGGGATGATATTACCGCCCAATTTATTGCGCGTGCCCGGTGGGGAGAGTTCCCGAAAGCGGTACAGGAAAAAGCCAAGATGGCCCTGATGGATAATCTCTCCGCGACTATCAGCGGTACTCGGGCGGAAGTAAGCAGGATCGCCGCCCGCTTCGCTGAGCAATGTATGCCCGGAGAAGAAGCAACACTCGTCCTACAGGGAAAAAAATCTACAGCTGCCGGTGCCGCCTTTGCTAACGGGTGTGCTGCTAACGGCTTAGATACCGACGACAGTGCCCGGTATGCCCACGGTCATGCAGGTGCACAGCTTTTTCCGACGGTCCTCGCTGTATCGGAAGCCCGGGGCCTTTCCGGCGAGCGCCTCCTCTCCGGTCTGGTGGCAGGATACGAGGTGGCCCACCGTTTCGGGTACTGCTGGCATGACGATCACGATATCTATCAGGCCTGCGGTTCCTGGGGGTCGGTTGCCTGTGCTGCTGCCGCTGCCCATTTGATGGAACTGTCTGAAGATCAAGTCCGGCATGCCTTGGGAATAGCAGATTATCACGCACCTAATCTTCCCATGATGCGGGACATTGCCCATCCTGCCATGGTAAAACACGGTATCGGCTGGGCGGCGCTCACCGGGATACACGCCGCGGAACTCGCCTCTTTCGGCTTTACCGGTATTCCTTCTCTTCTACACAGGGAGAAATATGCTGAGTGGGTAAAATCCATCGGAGAGGAGTTTCTCATGCCGGAAGGGGTCTCCTGGAAGGCCAAGCAGTACGCCTGCTGCGGCTGGACCCATGCCGCTGTGGAGGGGGCGAAGAAACTCTACAACAACCATTCGTTTAGGCCCGAAGATATCGAAAAAATCGAGGTGATCACCTTCGATCAGGGCGCGGCACTCGGAGCAGAACTGCCCGAGACCACCGAAGAAGCGCAGTTCAACATGGCCTGGCCTGTCGCCGCAATGCTCGTAGACGGGGAGGTGGGACCCGAGCAGACCCTCGAATACCGCCTTTCGGATGAGCACATACGGGAACTCGCCGGCAAGGTAAAAATCACCGAATCAGAAGAGCTGAACCGGCTGCGCCGGCTCTTCGATAAAGGAGACCCGAAGGGCAGGTTCGCGGGTGAGGTACTAATCACCCTAAAAGACGGGAGCGTTCTGGAATCCGGACGGATGGAAGGGGGGCTTGGGTTCCCTCAGGATCCTCCCTGGAGCAGAGCGGATATGGAGGAGAAGTTCCGATGGCTCGTGGAACCGGTGGCAGGGCCGGAACGGACCGCGGAATTGATTGATATGGTGTGGCGTTTTAACGACCTGGTTTCGGTACGAGAGTTTACATCTCTATTGGCTTGACTAAGGATATTCCGGAGGAAAATGATGAATCTGACGGTATGTGGCGCGGGAAATGCGGGAGCGGCTATTGCCGCAGATTGTGCTATGGGGGGAGCGGAGGTTACGCTGTTCGAGCTTGCCGAGTTCGAAGAGAACATCCGGCCCTACAAAAAGCAGGGCGGCATCGTTATTACCGAGGATTCCGACCCTGCCTGGAAGAAAACCGGTTTTGCCCGTTTGGAGAAGATAACAACTGATCCGGATGCCGCGGTAGATAAGGCGGACGTCATTATGATTACGGTACCTGCAATGCATCACACGGTATTCTGGGACCGAATCGCCCCGCACCTGAAAGACGGACAGATCGTCCTCTTTAACACCGGTTATTTTGGTGCGCTTCGTCATGCCAGGAAAAGACGCGAGCTCGGTACAGACGTCACCCTGGCCGAATCGAACATCATGCCGTATCTCTGCTCGAAGCGGGGAGGAGCAATTCACATTGCCCGGCACAAGCGGAATTTTCGGGTTGCAGCCTTCCCCGGCAGCAGGACCGATCGGGTATATGAGATAGTACGCACGATCTATCCGCAGTACGAGAAAGTACCCAACGTGCTGGACACCAATATCGCCTCCGGCGGAAACCCCGCCTTCCACGTGACGCTGACAATCCCTATTGCCGGCTTCTATTTAGACCGGTACCGGGGCGGTAAGTTTTACAGCGATACCACGGTTATGGGAGGAAGGCTGATCGAAGCGTACGACCGGGACAGAAAGAAGCTCTCCGACTGTCTCGGAAGCACCTGTTATCAAACCATCACCGAGTTCGAACGAAAGAGTTACGAGTACGAGGGACGGGACATCGTGGAGATGCTCCGGAAGTCCGAGCATATCGACTGGTTTGCAACTGATGTCTATCTGAGGCAGCTCGCCGAGGAGGACATCGTATACGCCTACATCCCTATGGTCCGGCTCGGTGAACAGCTCGGGGTGGAGCTCCCCGCAATCCGGTCCATGGCGGAAGTGATGGGAATCATGACGGGAGAAGACTACTGGGCCCGCGGTCTCTGCCCCGATGATTTGGATGTTGCCGGTATGAACAGAGAAGAGCTTCTGGGGTACGTGATGAGCGGCCCAACAGAAGTGTAACTTTCCTGCACTTCGAGGATTCCTAAACTCTCCTATCTCCAATGACGGTTGACATGCGCCTCGATTTCTTCTTTCAGCCCCCGGTCCATAGGGGGCTGTTCGTACGCATCGATCAATTTCAGTGCTTTTTCGTAAGCGATGTGGTTGGCGTTTTTCTTGCCTCCCGCTGCCCAGCTGTCGTAATCGGGCGAGTGAAAAATGGATTCGGTATCGAGTTCATTGCGGAAGTGGCTTAGGGTGTGTTCGTGCTCGATATAATTTCCTCCCGGGCCGATATCGTGGATAACATCGACTGCCAGCGATGAGTCATCGGTTTTAATGGGGGAGAGGAACCGGCGTGCTTTGATGATGAGCTCTTCATCGAGGACCACCTTTGCCAGGGACGCTCCCATGTAGCTGCCGAGCAGTCCGCAGGCAGGGATGAAGTTGGGACCGTCATAAATAACTGAGAGGGTGTTGAGCATCGCCTGGGCCCCGGCCTGGAAATCACAGGACGGAGCGTCGGTAAGCCCTGCTCCGCCTCGGCAGAGAAGTCCATACGAGCGGGCCATCTGCACACCGCACCGCTCCAAAAGCATCGCCTCTACCGATCCGAACCTGGGACGCAGGGTTTTCATGTCTGCAGAACCGCCGATAGCCCCGTAAAAAATGGGGCAGCCCGGTTTTACCAGCTGGGAAAGTACAATCGGGGCGAGGTTTTCACAGTTCTGCTGTACGACCAACCCGGCCAACGTACAGGGACCGGAGGTGCATGAGATAGGCATAGAGGCAATGTGAAAGGCAATACCGTGTTCGGCATAGGCGATGATGTTTTCAATATCGCCCTCGGTAAAGCTCAAAGGCGAAGTGGCGAGCCCCGTAGTCCTCCCATAGGAATAGCTCATGTCGGTCCGCTCGGCCATTTTTTTCGGTGTCGTGCCGTGGGCCAATGCGATCAGTTCGATATCTTCCCTTCCGGTATAGATATACGGCTTATCGGTGTATTCGATCATCAGCCGGCACATCCATAATTGGACGTTTTTAGAACCGATGTCACTCGGGAAAATGAGCGGGTTGTAATGTTCGAGGAGGTCCATGTCCTGAAACAGTTTAGCCACCTGTATGGCATCCTCTGAGGTCCCGACCCGGTGATTTCCGTCCGGTTCAACCATATAGACGGCCCCTCTTCCCATGCCGAATGACGTAATACCGGGCTTCATCTCGATGTTATGGGCAGGATTGCGGGCGAGAATCGTAAACTGTTTGGTTGCGGTCTCCAAGGCGTTGCGGATTTCTTTCTCTGTAAAAAAAACGGTCCGGCCTTCGACCCGGAACCCGTTTCTCTTAAACAGATCCAGCGCCTTCTCCGAGGCGAATCTGACCCCGGTCTGAGAAAGGACCTGCAGGGACGCGTTGTGGATCTTGGTGATATCTTGCGAAGAGAGGGGGAGCATCGGGCTCTGAGGATACTCAGCACCGGCTCCGATGGTGATTTTCCGCGATAATAGGTCGTTCATGCCAGCAGTATATGGCCCTGCCGTAGACTATGTCAAACCGAGAGATTTCAACTGTTGAGAATAATTACAGAGGAGAAGTGCCCGCAACCACATCACAGCCTACCAGTATTGTTGCGCAGGACGGGTCTTTGGAAAGATCGTACGCTTCTCGAATGTAATCATCAGCAAGGGTCGACGGACTGATGGACATGCAGTTTTTGATTCCCCACGATTCCTGTTTTGCGGAGAGCTCCGGAAAGTCGACGGGAGGAATAATAAAATAGGCGGGCACCTTCTCCTGTCCTGCCCGTCTCTCCGGGAACAGGACAAAACCGTCTCCGAAGTTGACTGTTTTTTCTGCATACGTCTTGTTACCGACGTTCTCCTCACCGACAATATGGTAGTTGTTGTCATTTACCACGAGGCATTGTTCGGGGGCGACTGCTTCATGGTCCCGTTCTTCCGCTAAAAAGATCGTCGGGATCGGCGGGGGACGAAAGGACCTGTCTTTGAGGATGACGAAAAGAAGTTCCCGCTCGAGAACAGAATAAATCCCGATATTTTTCAGTTCTACGACCTGCAGCCGTTCGTATTCGCTTTCCCTTTGTTTGATCGGTCCGATATCATCTTTTGGTATGCGGGCAACATCAATAACCCCGTTGAGAGATTTCAGCAAATCCGTTATCTGTTCGGTTATGGTCTGCAACTTTTGGGAATTTGTATTATTCATGAGGTCCGCTCCGTGTTTAAACTACTCTCCTACTCTCCAATGATTTTTACCAGCACTCGCTTGCGCCTCCGTCCGTCGAACTCACCGTAGAAAATCTGTTCCCACGGACCGAAATGGAGTTCTCCTTCCGTAATAGCGACAACCACTTCGCGGCCCATTACCTGCCGTTTCATATGGGCATCCGCGTTGTCTTCGAACCCGTTGTGGTCATACTGGTCTACCGGTTCGTGCGGGGCCAGTTTTTCGAGCCATGTATCGTAATCCCGGTGAAGACCCGGTTCATCATCATTGATAAAAACACTTGCGGTTATGTGCATGGCATTGACCAGGCACAACCCTTCCTGTACGCCGCTTTCCCGGATAAGGTCCCGTACCTGCGGTGTAATGTTGATGAAAGCCCGTCTAGTTTTTGTGTTAAACCACAATTCTTTACTGAGTGATTTCATGTAATCCTCCTTCTATGATATGAGCGAGCCGATCGGGGAGTTCTCTCCTCTCTTTCGGGGAGAGCGTAGATGCATCGATCGGTTTGTGAAATTTCAAAGTTACCGTCCCTTTTCTGATTTGGTTCTGTTCTTCGAAAAGTTTATACGTTCCGTTTACCGTAATCGGTACGATTGCCGCATTTGATTTTAGAGCCAGTTTTATGCTGCCCCGTTTGAATCTACCCATGGACGGTCCCCTGCTCCGTGTCCCCTCCGGAAACAGAACGAGCGGATATCCGCGCCTTATATAGTCTGCCCCTCTGTTTATGGCCCGGGCTGCCTGCCGCATATTCCCTCTGTCGATAAATATGCAGTGATTTATTACCATCCAGAGGTTTATGATGGGCATCTTTTTGAGCTCTTTTTTCGCGATAAAGCCAACCACCTTCGGTGTGAAAGCGGTAATAACGAGAATATCCGCCATACCCTGGTGATTAGAAACGAAACATACCGAGTCGCTCTCGGGAACATGCTCCTCTCCGATCACATTGACCTTTACTCCGGCAACGTAGAGCAGGCTCTTTCCCCACAACGCTTTGAGGAAAAAACTGTAAGCATAGGCCGCCCGCTTCAATCCAAAAAAAAGCAGCACCGGATAGAGCGGGAACACCAGCATAGAGACAAACATAAACATGATGAGATACGTTATGACAAGCAGAGACCGCAGCATATTCCCCTCTTCAGTCCATAAATACAACTTCTTGGAAACCGGCGTCAAGCATAATCTTCTCGATAAACTTCTCCCCCTTCTCCCCCGCTTTATGAAGAATTCCCTCTGCTAGTACCTGTTTTTTCACTTTACCTGCGACATACGCAGAAAGCAGTTTCCAATGTTCCGGGTTTATCCGGATGTCCGGGTAGGAATAGTGCCGGGATGTCGCGTCTTCGATAACGAAGTCGACAATCTGCGGTTCAGGCAGTTTGAGATACAGTGTTTTTCCGGATTCGGAAATTCGGACATATTCTCCTACATTCGTCTCTTCAGTTATCTCCTCGTAGGCGGTATCGGTCAGCTCGTATCCGGCTGTAATAATGCTGGTAACGACTACGAAATCGTGATTGTCCCGTTCCAGCCTGATCCCGAATTTCCTGCACAGATCATACACGGTAAGATAGTCCCTCTCCTCATAACTTATTTCCATGTTCTGTTCCCGTTTAGAGAGCAGCTCCTGCCAATCGATGGCCGCAGGTATAAAATCGTGAGGAAAGACCGTTTTATATACATACTCTATGGTATTGAATGTAAAGATGTCCCGAACTTCGGTAAGCACGGATACGGAGACCGCTGTTTTTTCCCGTTTTATCAGATGTACTCCTAAATCGAGGTCGAATAACGGTTTCGCTGTCAGGAGAAACAGTATACCGAGAAAAACCAGGATGAGGATGCCGATAATGACTATTTTAATTTTTCTAAGAGGACGGACTCTAAGAGGAGCCATTTTCATCCTCCTCTTTGATTTTGATTTCCTTAAAAACTACTTCTTCGAATCCTGCCAGCGAGAGAAACTTCTCGATCAGTTTTTTTGCGTTCTCTTCCGCCTTTACCAGGATATTTCTCTCGAGGGCATCCTCTCTGATAACAGCTTTCTGCCGGTCGATCTCATCGTAGTATTCCAAACGGGAAACGCTCTTTCCCCGCTCTTTTACAAAATACTGGTTGATGCTGTTCTCATCCGCATCGATCAGTAAGATTTCGGGCGGGGGGAGCTTGACTTCCACCGAGTTCTTCTGTTTAGGTGTTATTTCAATACCGTTGCTCAAATCGATTCCTGCCTGGACAACGACATCGATCGAGAAGAGCAGTTTCTTCTCCGCTGTAGTAATTCCTAAAAACTTGGCCTCTTCTCCTACGTAGATGATGTCCCGGTACACGTGTTCATAGGTTGGAAGAGTGAGAATTTCCCTGATATGCGTTTCGAGTTCGTCCGGGGGCGGGGTGTTGTTACTTTCACAGGCGAGAAGAGTGAAGATGAGGAGAATAACAGGAAACAGCCGGAAAATCTTCATTAACTGTATTGTAATGGTTACCGGAGAATCCGGTCAATCTCTCCTAACAGTTCAACATGGGTCCGGGTTACCGGGAATTGGGGAAATTCGGTTACGATGGTCTCCGGGGGCCGGAAAAAAATACCCGCGTCCGCAGTCTGGAGCATGGTCACATCGTTGTACGAATCGCCCGAAGCGATTACATCGAAATTGATGGACTTCAGCGCCTTTACTGCATGCCGCTTGCCGTCCTGCTGCCGCAGTTTGTAGTCGGTAATTCTGCCGCCGGCATCGGTTACCAGATAATTGCAGAAGAGTGTCGGCCAGCCGAGCTTTTTCATGAGCGGTTTTGCAAACTGAGTGAATGTATCGGAGAGAATGATGACCTGGGTGCGGGAGCGCAGTTCTTCCATGAACTCTGCCGCACCTTCTAACGGGTCCATCGTTGCAATGACGTTTTGAATGTCCTGCAGTTTCAGGCCGTGCTGGTCGAGAATCCCGATCCGCCGTTTCATAAGCTCATCGTAGTCGGAGATATCCCGAGTGGTGAGACGCAGTTCTTTTATTCCGGTATGCTCCGCCACGTTTATCCAGATTTCCGGGACGAGCACCCCTTCCAAGTCAAGGCATACAACAAACATCGGGCAATTATTACAAGATCACTTAATTGTGTCAATAAAGCAAGGGTACACGATCATCACATTCTAAATAAGTTTTTCCACATCCTGCCTGGGAATAGCACCGCCGTGGGAGGCGTAGAACATCTCGATATCGAGATCGAGCAGTTTTTTTAGACTCGTTTTGACCGTCTCGAGTGAGTCGGCTATCTTTGGAAGCCCGGCCCGTCCGAAGATGAACATCCCCCTCATCAGCAGGTCCCCAATACAGGCCGCTTTCAGTTCAGGAAGATAGAGAGACATAGCTCCCGCAGTGTGCCCCGGGGTGTGGAGCAGTTGTCCGTCAAACCCCAATTCCTGCAGGTCGTATGCATCCTCCACCACGATTCCCGGATAGAGCGGGGGGATGATCTCTTTATCTTTGCCGGCACCGGTCATCTTTACGAGCAATCTCCCCAATCCCGATTGGGGGACTACAGGTGCACTTTTCCCCTCCTGGATGTAGGGGGCCGCTTCTTTCTGTATTGCCACCGGAGCTACAATTTGTTCCCGCAGTTCATGAACTCCGCCGATATGGTCTTCGTGGCTGTGGGTTATAACGATCAGTTTTACTGCCTCCGGTTTTATTGCTAATGAAGCGATTTTCGCCAATATTTTGTTGCCGTGACCGGGCATCCCGGTATCAACGAGAATCGCGCTCTGTTCATTATGAACGAGATAGGCTGAAACCATCCCGAGCGAGATTTCTGTAATCTGCATCAATCAATCCTCCTGTTGAAGCCTTTATGTGTACACATTCTAACTGGTTGTGTATAGTAGGGCAAGTTATGTCAGCTCTGCTTACTGCACCGGTGATCTTGAAAATATTTCTCTCCTTGGCCGTTATTCTGATCGTAAATAAACTGGCGAACAATCTGCTCTTGGCCATTATTGCCGGCTCTCTTACGATCGGATTCTGGTCGGGCCATTCCGTTACCGCGGTCGGGATGATCGCCTGGCATCGTTTTTTTTCACTTGATAATGCAATGCTTCTCCTGGTCGTCGTCCTTATCATCTGGCTCAGTTCGCAAATGTCTAAAACCGGGGTAATGGATGATCTGGTCTCGAGTGTTCGGTCGAAACTGTCGGGCAGAACCGCGATCGCCGTACTTCCCTCCGTTATCGGCCTGCTCCCCATGCCGGGTGGGGCCCTCTTTTCCGCGCCTCTCGTTGATAATGTTGATGAAGCGAATATCGTCGAACCGGTACGCAAAACCAGGATAAACTATTATTTTCGTCACGTGTGGGAGTTTTGGTGGCCTCTCTATCCGGGCGTGCTGTTGGCAATTGATCTCTCCG
>CAZKZZ010000154.1:0-9222 GCA_964557375.1 uncultured Spirochaetales bacterium
TACGTGTTCAAGTTTTTATCGATACCGGCAACTGGGTGCTGGTGGAACAGCCCGAGGTGCCCCTTAAGAAGGACATTGCAAAACAGGGGCTGCCCCCATCGGAGATTACCCTCGCGGAACTGCTCGAAGCCGGAGGATATGAAACCGGTATTATAGGAAAGTGGCACCTAGGATTCAACGACCCGTTTATACCGAACAATCGGGGGTTCGATTATCAGTACGGGTTTTATGAGGCGTTCTCCCTCTACGCCCCGGTAGACCATCCTGATGTCGTCAACCACCGCCACGACTACTTCGCCAATAAACATATCTGGAAGCAGGAACGGAAAGGTCCCTGCGCTATACGCCGTAACCACGAGATAATCGAAGAGGATGAATATCTTACAAACCGTATTGCGGAAGAGGCGGTCCGCTACCTTCGGGACCATCGGAACGAACGGTTTTTTCTAAACGTTTCCTTCAGTGCTCCCCACACCCCGTTTCAGGCCCCGAAGGAGTATGTGGAAATGTTCTCCCACGTGGAAGACAAAAACAAACGGGTCTATTACGCGATGATAAAAGCCTTGGATGACGGGGTGGGTACAATCATGCATGCCCTCGAAGAGCTCGGGCTCGAAGAAAATACGATCGTTATGTTTGCAAGTGATAACGGCGGGGCAACCTATACCGGGGCAACGGAGAATGCTCCCCTTAAAGGGGGAAAGTTCACCAATTTCGAAGGAGGCCTCTCCGTTCCCTGCATGATACGGTGGAAAGGGGTGCTCCCCGAGGGCAAACTGTACGAACATCCGGTGAGCCTCCTCGATTTTTTCAACACAGCTGCCGCGGTTACTGATATGCGGCTGCCGGACGACCGTGTGTATGACGGTGTAGATCTCATCCCTTATGTGACCGGCGAGAAGCAGGGAAAACCGCACGAAGTGCTGTTCTGGCGGGCCGGTTACAACAAAGCGGTACGAAAAGGACCGTGGAAGCTCATTATCGATGAGAAAGCCGGCCGCACACTTCTCTATAATCTCGAAGCAGATAGAATCGAACAGAATAACCTTGCAGAAGACCATCCGGATGTCGTCCGTGAGCTGAAGCAGGCACTCCTCGAGTGGGAGAAGGAACTTATAGAACCGCTCTGGCCGAGGGTGATGGACTACCGCTATATAATCGACGGTAAAGAGTTCATGTTCGCTCTATGAGCAGTACATCCCGCCGGTTTTCTTTCCGGTGATTTCGACCCCTTTTCGCCTCGAGAAAAAACGTTTCATAAAAAAAACGGCTGCCTGATTTACCTTCCCCGGGACAACGAGCGGCCGTTTGCCCAGATTGGTGAGTGCCGACTCCGCAACCAGCTCCGGAGGGGTGACCGGCGGGAATGCCGGGGGGCTGCTGCCCTTGAGGCTCTGTCTGAAACCCGGAGTGTCGGTGGGGCCGGGACAGGAAGTGAGCACATCGATGTTGTACGGCCTCAGTTCATACCACAGCCCTTCAGCTAACGTCATGTTGTACGCTTTACTTGCAGCGTAATTGGCTACATAGGGCGAGCCCTGGAACCCGCTCATCGAAGAGAGGAGGATGATTCCGGAACGCCTGTCCGTTGCTTTTGTGCGGACCTTAAATCTTTCCGCAAAGTGGTAGGTTAAAAGAAGAGGGCCTCTGCAGTTTGTCCGGATCAATTTCTCGTGCTGGTCCGGGGCGATATCGAGAAACGGTGCAGGGTGGGAAAGGGCTGCATTGTAAAGGAGAAGGCCGATGTCGAGTTCATCAGTAGTACCTGCAATGCTGTTGAGTATATCCGGACGGGAGAGATCTTCGTTTACAATTCGGGTCTCAACACCGTATCCCGACTCGATCTCGCCGGCCAGCGTATCCAGCTTGGTCTTTGTTCGGGCAATGAGCACGAGGTTCAACCCCCTCGAAGCGAGCGCATGGGAGAAGGCCCTGCCGATCCCTTCGGAAGCACCCGCGATGACCGCCCAGGGGCCGTATGTATCTTTGAATGAAGTCTGCTTTTTAGGCATGGGTCTATCATATCCGATCATGTTCGTACTGTACACAGAAAGCTGTTTCAGCATATAATAATCGGGCGAAAATGCCATGAATAAAAATGTAAAAAACTTCCCCTTCGATCCGGGCCGATGGCCCTTTTTTTACGGCTGGATAGTATTGGGCTTCGGTACGATGGGAATGCTCATGAGTGTTCCCGGGCAGACGGTCGGGGTCTCCGTATTTACCGATTTTCTCATCGACGCGCTCTCCATCCCCAGGAACCTCTTAAGCCTCGCATATATGGCAGGGACGATCGGCAGTGCTCTCCTCCTTACCAGGGCGGGAAAGTTTTATGACCGTTTCGGTGCGAGGACCATGACCGTTATTGTAAGCATGGGACTCGGATGTGTTCTGTTGTATTTTTCTTTCTCGGACGTCATTACTGCCGGACTGCGTTCAGCTTTACCGGCAGCCGGCAGCATCGCCGGTAAAGCGGTCATCCCCTTTATCATTACCGCCTTTGGGTTTTTCATGCTCCGCTTCATGGGACAGGGCTCCCTCACGCTTGCCTCCCGAAACATGGTAATGGAGTGGTTCGAGAAGCGGCGGGGACTTGCCAACGGTGTACTCGGTGTTGCGGTATCGTTCGGGTTCTCCTATTCACCGCGTATTCTGGATGGGTTCATCGAACAGTTTACCTGGCAGGGGGCCTGGCGGGTCATGGCGATTTTCATCGGCGCCGGATTCGCACTCCTCGCGTTTTTATTCTATCGGGACACCCCGGAAGAGCACGGGTTGGTACCGGACGGGAGAGATATTACCGCTTCCGCGAGGAACCATCCCGAGACCGTTGCCGCCCGCAGTTTTACTCTGCCCGAGGCGCAAAGGACGTTTACATACTGGCTGTTTATTGCCGCCCTTCTGATGTCCGGACTGCTGGTGACCGCGTTCACCTTCCATGTCGTATCCATTTTTGAGACCTCCGGACTTACCCGAGAGCAGGCTGTGGCAATCTTTTTTCCTGCTTCCATTGTCGCGGTCAGTGCTCAATTTATAGGTAGCTATATAAGTGATTATATTAGGCTCAAATATATACTGATTGCTCAGCTTTTCGGTATGCTTTTGCTTTCTTTAGGGGTCGTCATCCTGCAGCCGGGGCTGCCGGTTGTCATGGTCATCGCCGGCATGGGCATCAATCAGGGGCTTTTCGGAGTGAACGGAAATATTGTCTGGGCAAGGTTTTTCGGGCGGAAGCATTTAGGGGCCGTTTCCGGATTTGCAACTGCCTGGACGGTCTCCGGTACCGCGGTAGGCCCCTACCTGTTCAGTCTTTCCCTCGACACAACCGGTTCCTATGCCGGGGCCGCCCTCATTTCTTGTATCGTCATTGCCGTGCTGGTCCTCGGCGCTTTCAGGGCGAACAAGCCGGAGTAACTTCCTGCAGCCGGGAAGTTCACGGGTCCAAATCGATTACCTGAAGACCTGCCGTATTATCTGCGACATATGCATACTTGTCGCATACCGCTACACTTTCCGCCGTGCCCGGTGTAGGGAGAGTAGCTATGCGAGCGGGTGAAGAAGGTATCCCGAGACTAAAAATTTCAAGCCCTCCTGCATCGTCTGAGGCTGTATACATGTAGTTTCCCCGAATTTTAACATAATTTACGTCGTCTGCCGTCACTGTTGTAGCAGTTTGAATCGGTGAGGAAGGATTGGAAATATCAACGGTTTGAAGAACCGGGTCTGTCCCGCCAAAGGTAGAACGATATCCTACATAGGCGTAATCTCCGGTTACTGCAACACTTTGTGCTCGAAGATTTGCATCCGGGCTTGAAACACTTCCTTCTTTTGTAGGGAGAGAGGGATTGGAAATGTCCAGTATTAATAGTCCTTCACTGTCATCAGCTACGAAAACGTAATCACCATACACATCTATTCCCCAGGCCTTGCCGGGAGTATTATAGGAGGCAACAAGAGTCGGGGTCGACACATCGGATATGTCGATGATCTGGACTCCCGAAGAGTAATCGGCTATCAGAGCATAATCCCCTTTTAGAGCAACATCTATGGCCGAGCCCGGTGTATCGCATGTTGCTATCCCCTCCATATCGACAGGGTTGCTTATATCGATTATTTGTAAACCGGTCCCCCCGTCCGCAACAAAGGCATAATCCCCGCACACCTCAACCTTGTACGCGGTATTGTCTGTAGCGAAAATATCTTTCTGAGTAGGAGAAGCAAGGTTTGAGATGGAGAAGGATTGAATACCACCTCCATGTACAGCCGCATAGACATAATTTCCGTAGATTTTTACATCTTGTGCGGTATTAGTGGTCCCTGCAACAGTTCCGAGAGTCGGTGAATCCGGTTTAACGAGGTCGAACACTTTCATCCCTGAAGCACCGTCCGCAACATACGCGTACTCTCCTGTACCGTCGGTATCGACACCAGTCGAATCACCGGATGTATTCTGAGATCCGATTATTGCCGGGGAAGTTGGATCACTTACATCAATAATGTGAATACCTTCACCTGTAACATACGCGTAATTCCCCGAAACGGTGATATCTTCCACGGTAACATCGAGCGTGCAAGAACCGGATATAGAAAGGGAAGCTTGCGTGATATCGACGGATATGAACTGGCCGTCATCAACGATATAGGCATAATTTCCGCTAGCACCAACTGCATGGAGAGAATCAACGGTGTCGTAGGATTTTGAAGAAGATGGTGAAGAAGGATTGGAAACATCCACGACAACAAGACCCGAGCTTATAAATGCGACACAAGCATTGGTTCCTGTTACGGATACGTCGAACGCCTGATCGGATCCGGGGTTATAACTGCCCCTGGAAGAAAGAGTTCCGCCTCCGGAAATACTAAAAATTTCCAATCCGTTATTGGTGTCCGCTACATAAATGTGGTCGTTCGCTATGTCTATTCCTATAGCATTGTTCCCCGCCATGGAAGGGTATTCCGAATGCCCTATATATTGTATAAACTGAGGATTGGTAACATCTATATAACTGACTCCCCAGTTCCGAGTGGCAGTATAAGCGAACGCCTGGGCACCTACCGTTGTAACAGCAACGTCCAAACAGGTACTCGAAAGGTCAACTGAATCACAAATATAAGGATTCAGCGGATTGGATATATCGAGGACCTGAAGTCCTGAACCCTGGTCTGCAATGTATGCGTGAGAACCGCTCACCTCAATTTTTCCGGCATAACTTGGCGTGTCACAGCTGCCGAGTTGATAAGGATAGACGGTACGGAATGGGTCGCTCCTTGCATATCCTGCGGCGCTCAAACCACATCTGCTGAGAGCAGGTTTTATTTTGTAATAGTAGTTCTGTCCTTCCTGTACAGTGGTGTCGGTAAAACTATTCGCTTCGAGCGTACCGGAGATATTGATGTAAGTCCCGTTGAGACTCGTTGCTCGATACACCTCGAACTCATCGCTGGCAGGTATTTCATTCCACACCAGTTCAACGTTTCCATATTTTTCATAAATTTCGGGTGCAAGGGTCCTCTCCGATAGAGGTATGGCGTATTCGACGTGTGACCAGTTGTCCTCGCCCTCCGAGGAGTTCGCCTTCAGTTTGAATACGTGCATCGCCCCGTTTTCAAGACCGGTAAATTGGTGGGGAGAGGTTACATTGTCGATTCTGCTGCCGTAATTCTCGGACGGCATAGTGCCGTTGGTCGTGTAATAGAGGGTGTAGCTCTCCGCCATGGGAACATCATCCCAGCTGAGATCGACCCGGTGATTGCCGGAGGATGCGGTAAAAGAAGGAATCGCTCCGCCATCCTCTAAAGTGATGGAAGCTTCTGAGTTATTCCCGTTTTTATCCTCAGCAGTAACGGTAATCGTAAGAGAGCCTGAAAGGCCTTTAGTTTCAAAGGAGAAGCTGAACTTTCCATCACCGTTGAAATCCACTGCGTCTCCTATATCAGTTGCCTTCACTTCGAATGCGAGTGACTCCACCTCACCCGTATCTCCTTCATCAGTGGTGGTATCCGTTACCTTTCCTTCTACAAGTACTGTTGCAGCGTATGAGCTTCCGTCTTCCGGAGAGTTTATTGTTATGGCAGGGCCAAGTTCATCTTTTACCTGTTTCAGCAGGTCATCGTCGATCTGGGGCGGGCAGGATGTGATAAGGAAGAGGACGAAACTTACTGTCGAGCACCCGAGCAATTTTCTCAAAATTCCGCTAGATAAAACGTTTTGCATTTTCATCTCATGCTCCTCCGTTCCTTTTTACTCCGTATCCTCCTCGATAAAAAGGATTTCTTCTGTGTTATCGGCAATCTCTGAGGCCCTACCTTCTTCCCCGCCGGCGCTTACCGAAGCGAGGTAGGAGTGCTCTGCTACTGTATCCGCGTCAATTGCCTCCGCCTGCCTGTAGTACTCCTCGGCTTGTGAGTATTCCTCCAGGGCGTAATACGCTTTGGAGATGTTGAGAAGCAGTTTCAACGCCGTGCCGGTTTCTCCCCTACCGGCTGAGGAGAGTTCGCCTAAAATCGTCAAAAACTGTTCCAGGGCATCGGCAAACCGGTCCTGGAGAAACTGCACATTAGCAAGATTAATCCTTGCACTGAGATACCCGCTGTTTCTCGAAAGCGCTTTTTGAAACGAGGCTTCCGCTTCTTCGTACTGCCTGAACGTTGCCTGCATGATACCGAGCTTGTTGTACTCTTTCGGCCCGCCCTGCCGGTCGGCAGCTTCGGTAAAAGGGGTGAGTGTTTGATTGATGAGTTTTCCCATATCCTCCCCGAAAAGCCGGGTCAGCCGCGCTGGATCTCCGTACTGAAGACCGAGGTCGGTTTCTTTGAGCCCTACCGGCCGGTATTCTCTCTGGGCTTCCCGGGTAATGTAGAAACCCCGTTTTTCAGGCTCTTCATCGAACATCCTGTACTCTTCGATCCCTTTCCGCCACGCCTCGAGAAAACCTTCTTTTCCGATCATGGTTATCTCTACCGGCAGCCACAAGGTCCCGTCGATCGGCACGGTCATGGAACGGTCGGGATGCACTTTTTGGAACTCCCGTGTATCTACACCGGTATTTAACACGGCAAATATATGTCCGGGAATGGTAATAAAACCGCTCTCGATTCCGACAGTCTCTGCAAGGCTGCAATACAGCACGGTAAGATCGTCACAGTCTCCGGTAATTCGTTTGAGTGTGTCCCGGGGGAGGCTTATCGAATCGACAACCATGGGGTTTTCCTGTACTTCGGTAAAAGGTGAGCGGGGATCAACCTGATAGAGACAACCGATAAGGGTCAGCGCGTTGTAGATCTGCATGGCCTCCTGCAGTCTGCTGCTGAATCCGGGTACTGTTGCCTCCTTACACGCCTGTCTTATAAAGCTCGTGTAGTTGCGAAGAGCCGAATCAGCGGGAGTAATGAATGCGGCAACCTTGCGGTCGTCGTCCCAGGTGAGGGCTGTCTTGTCGTGGAGGTCGTAAGAGATTGACTGTTTCTGCTCGGCAGCTCTCCCGCCCGAGGTATACGTGATTATCACCTCCCCGGTAAGGGGCGTTATCCCTTCCGTCGAAAACACCTCACTGTTAAAAGAAGCGAGAAGCGGAATCGTCACCGTCTCTCCTCCTTTCATTTCGGGAAGAGTGGCGGAAAGGGTTGGAGAATCCATATAGCCGTTTTGAAAGAAAGAAACCGAAACGTCCCGTATGGACTGTTTTTCTGTGTTGGTGACAGACACTTTACCAACCGGGTTCTTTACGTAGTAACTCTGCATTGCGGCGAATACGGGGGGCATCTCCACGTTTTCGAATCTGATATTCCGGATAATGGCCAGGGGACTATCGGGGTCTCGGCCGAAGCGGAAGTGACCGGAAAAACCGATCCCGAAGATAAACCCGTTGTAGTCGGTTAACGGACTGAACGAATGGAAGTATTTGATGCTCGGATGGACATCAACACTGAAATTGTAGGAGGGGTTGAGCCCGAGTCTAAGTCCCGCCTCTGCAATGATGTTCTGGGCACCGACAGGTCCGTCCGGAGAGAGGTTTTCAAAAACGGATTGCGTAAAAGATGTAGCTATCTCCCCTCCGATTTCAAAATTTTTAGCAAACCGGTAACTGACTACCAATCCGCCACCCGCAAACCAGTGAACATGGTCCCATTTATACGGTTCGTCCTGGTCCTGGCTGTCGAAATTGATCATCCCGGTTTTAAATAGAGGCTGGAGCAGGGGAAGCGGCGGGATAGGCCACCGCACAACTCCTCCGAGCTCGAAAATATTGTACTGTGATCCGTATTGTCCGAATGGTGTATATCCCTGGTATTCTACTCCCACGGAGAGGGGAAAGCGGTAATAACGGTTGAGATTGGTTTTCTCCTGTGCCCCGGCCACGCCGGTAAAAACGAGAAGAAAAAAAGTACACAACAGAACAACAGAATAGAAGCGCTTTACCTGATGAAGGGTCTTCACAGCATCCTCCTCACGTTGTCTACAAATATGGTTATTTACGTTTTGTTACGCAGCTTTTTTCTTCTGGTATTTGGAGGGCAGGTGAAGAGAAGCTGTAATACCAGTCGGAATGCATCAGCTACGGAATTGTATGCTGCGCATCATATACTAATGATTATACAGCATATTTTCTGTAGAAACAACATATTAGGTATATTATTCCCATGTCACCGCACTTTTCCTTTCCTCCCGATTTGGGGTATAGTGTCGTGTGCTTCTTGCAAAAAGAGGCTAGTTTATATATGGAAGAGAGACCAAACCGAGAGACAGGACATAAAGAAATCCCCCTTTTTGCGGGGATGAAAGCGGCACTTGATGCGATGGATTACAACATCGCTATACTCGATAATGAAGGGACTATCCTCTACACCAATACCGCCTGGAACAACTTCGCGGAGACCAACGGTCATCCCCGTCCGAAACAATTTGCTGGGTTGAATTATCTAACGGTGTGCGATAACGCAGCCGGCACCTTTAGCAAAGAGGCGGCTTATGCTGCAAAAGGGATCCGTGAAATTATACGGGGGGAGAGAAAGCGGTTTTTATTGGAGTATCCCTGTTTCTCCGATGATAATCCCGACCGATGGTTCAATCTGCGCGCCTGCAACTTCAAACTCGGTGAGAGAATGTTGTACATCGCAGTGCACGAGGACATCTCTCATGTCAAATGGAACGAGGCGGCTCTTCGTGAAACCGAGCGGAAAAAGGCGGAAGAACTGCTCAATGCCCACCAAAATCGGCTCGAG
>CAZKZZ010000155.1:0-9113 GCA_964557375.1 uncultured Spirochaetales bacterium
ACACCGATCAATATTGCTCCTATTTTTCTCGGGGTTTTTATTGCAACGCTTTTGGTAAAAAAACCCTTTAAGAGTTACAGCCTTATCGCTTTTTTTGGATCAGCGTTAGGACCGTTGGTCACGTATCTCACCTTCGAAGCGGGTTTTACCGGTGTTCCCGCGCTTCTTGTCGGGTTCTTCGGCGGTGTTACGGTGGGTATAATACTGCCTGCACTCGCTATGGCGATGCTTAAGATGCACGAGGGGTTCAACCTGTATAATATCGGTCTGACCTGTGGTTTTTTCGCTCTATTTGCAGCTGCACTGCTTACCGCCGCAAATAGGGATCTCACCGTAACTGTCATCTGGAACAGTGATGCCTCGTGGTTGCTTATCTCTCTAGTCCCTGTGGTTTCTCTGCTGTTCATCGTTTGGGGCCTGATCATGGACGGGCTTAAAAAGGGGATTAAGGGCTTAATAGAGATTCATTCTCTTTCCGGAAGACTCCCTTCGGATTTCATGGAAATGGTATCGCCGGGTGCCTCGTTGATTAATGCGGGTGTGCTCGGACTGGTCGGCTCCGCTTATATCCTGTTGGTACAGGGGGATTTCAACGGCCCTACGATCGGGGGCCTGTTCACTATTATCGGCTTTGCCACCTTCGGTAAGCACCTCAAGAACTCTATACCTGTCGCCGTCGGGGTAATAGCGGCAACGCTTCTTTTTGGAAAATCCCTTACCGCACCGGGTCCTATTTTGGCGCTGTTGTTCGGAACAACGTTGGCGCCTTTAGCCGGCGAGTTTGGGCCCTTTATCGGAATCATTGCCGGGTTTTTTCATCTTTTGATTGTCGAGCGGACAGCCGCTTGGCACGGAGGGCTCGACCTCTACAACAATGGGTTCGCCGGTGGGCTTGTAGCAACATTTATGGTTGCTATTATCGAGTGGTTCCGATCCAATAAACAGTCTCATACATAATGAAAAAGAGGATAGTATGAAAACAAAAGAGTATATCATTCACCTTCTCTCGGAAATATCAAACTATGTGCTGCAGAGTCATCCGAAACGGATGGTGATCAGCCTGCATCAGGAAAAAGACGGACTCCATCTTGCCGTAATCGACGATACGATTCGGGATGATAAAGAAATCGCCTCCATGATGGAAGCACTGAACTCTTCGGCACGGCCGGAACTTGCAGAGTACTACGGTTCGATGGCCGGGAGTGATCTGCTCGGAACCGCACGTTTGAATCTCATCGGATGGCAGGTAAAACGTGCCGATGTTACTCGTACGGAAAGCGGTACAAAAATAGACCTCTGGCTTGGCTCCGACAGGTTCGACTCTTCTAAGTTTTCTATCCCTGATGAAGATGCATTTCCAAACGGACCGGACGTCGAATCATGATCGAAATGGCTTGACTACCGCACAAAGACCCGGTATATTTTTTCCAGATAGTCAATTTTCTCGAATAGGAATAAAATGCGGTGCGAAACAAGAAAGTGGTAAGGGTTTTTTTGATTCTGCTTTCGATACTTTTTCTTTGTTTTTTTCTGTTTTTCGACGGGGCGTATCTTATTGGGCAAGGATATCATTTGTTTTCGTTGCGTAGGGGCATGCAGGACATAGACACCTTACTAAAAGATGCAGATCTAGACCCGGAATCGAAAGAGTTTTTTGCATTGGCGCAAGAAATCAGGACATTCGCCGTTAATGAGTTAGGCTTGAATGATACGCCGAATTATACAAAATATGTTCCGACCGACCGTTCCTATCTTGTCGATGTTGTCTCTGCAGTACGCTCAGATTCGTTTATTCGATATCAAAAAAAATATCCTTTAATCGGTGAGGTTTTCTATAAAGGATATTTTAACAGTCGAGGGGCCAAGCGGTTCGCCGAGAAGATGAAAGCACGCGGATATGATGTTATCATCCGCAAGGTCGGGGCTTACAGTTCTCTCGGTCTGCTTGTCGACCCTCTCTTTACTTATATGCGTTCCTATCCGGAATACAGACTCGCTGAGTTGATTATCCACGAACAAGTCCATGCGACGTTGTGGATACCCGGACAAAACCAGTTTAACGAAGAGATTGCCACTTTTATCGGAAGAGAAGGAGCGGCTGCGTATATCGGTCAAAAATACGGTATCGACTCTCCGGCATATAATGACCTAATACTTGCCCAAAAAGACAAAGAGAAGTTGCTCTCTATGGTCATGGACTTGTACACCGAAATGCAGAACACGTATAGCGGTACACCGGACCCGCACGAGCGGCGCATTTTAAAGAAGGAAATCTTACAACGAGCAAAACAACAGTTTTCCGACACCTACCATTCTCATTTTTTTACCGATTTGTATATACCTCTGATCAATACGGAATGGAACCATGCGCTCATCGATCTCTACCTCCAGTACAACGAAGACTTGGCATTGTACTATCGCTATTACGAACTGAACAATAACGATCTATTCAAAACGGTAGCAGGTATTCTCTCCCTCGATAAAACCGAGTTCGACCCGAAACAGGCAATACTCACCCGTATCTCCTCCTGATCTATTTTCTTTGCAGTATATTGGCATACCCTGGATAGAATCTTAACATAGGTTCTTTATATTATGAGAACACGCTCCAAAAAATTTTGAATATTATAAGTATTTTACCTTTCTAAAACAGCGTTATTATACTTGAGATGGTGGCTATAGGTTAAGGACGGAGGAGGGATACGTGGACAGATTATTCGGGATTATTACGATACCTCAGGAGCAGATGGTCAATTTTATCGTATCTTTGGGCTTGTCGGTGGTGCTGGGATTGAGCATTGCTTCTATTTACCGGTATACGCATCGAGGCATGAATTACGAAAGCGGCTTTCTCTCTACATTAGTACTTTTGACACCGATTGTAACTGTTGTCATGTTCTTTATAGAGGGAGACCTCGTTCTCTCACTCGGACTGGTGGGCTCTCTGGCAATTATACGGTTTCGTACCCCGGTAAAAGATACCAGGGACATGGTCTTCCTTTTTTGGTCGATCGCCATCGGGCTCGGGTGCGGTACACTGCACTGGACATATGCCGTCCTTGCCACACTCTTTATCGGTTTCTTGATTACTCTTTTTTATTTAATCAGGTACGGGCGGCAGATACACAGCGAATATATCCTGATAATCGGAGGGGAAACTCCTTATGATTACCGTTCTATAGAACGTGTCGTTGCGAAGTCCAATTTTGAGGGGCAACTACGTAATCATGAAATAGACGGAGCGACCTGGGAGATCACCTACGAATTTCGTTTTGATCGCAGGTTGGAACAGAAAATCCAGCAGATTGTTGAGGAAATTCAAGGTGTAAAGGGGGTCAAAAAAGTTTCGCTATTGACACCACAGCTGACATTACCTATGTAGCGGAACAGAAGAAACAGCAGAAGAAACAACGGAAGAGAAGTGGTTTATGAAAATCAGTTCGCGATTTGAGCGAAAATACAGACTCACTTTACCTCAATATTACAGGGTCCATAATTCCATCCGGATGTTCATGAAGCCGGACCCTTACACGGCAAAGGGGGACGGCTCTTATCTGGTCCGAAGCCTGTATTTCGATACGGCCGGTTACGATGCTTTTCATGAACGAAATGAAGGATGTTTCGGGCGGATCAAGCTGCGTATCAGAGTATATACGGATACCGACACACATAAACCGAAGGTATTAGTCGAGATGAAAACCAAAAAAGGTAAGGTAATGGAAAAATACAATTCATTTACCTCCTATCTAAACTATCTGTATTTTATGGAACACGGAAGCTGGAACGGTTCCTCAGATCCGGTGCTGGGCGAATTCGAACGATTGTACAGGGTCAGAGACCTCCGGCCGACTCTCCTAGTCCAGTACCACCGGGAGGCGTACCGGTCACGAGACGGGCATCCAATACGAGTCACCCTGGACCATAACGTCCATAGTTCGCGTGCCCGGGACCTGTTTCCACGGGACCTGCTTCTCAAACCGCATCGGCCGGGCTGTATTGTGTTGGAAATAAAAACAACCGCCGAACACGAAACGGATTGGCTGCGGAGTATTGTGCGATACCATTCGCTAAAGAGTATGTCGAACAGCAAATACGTACAGGGGATAGAAATTATACGCCCTTATATGGTTACACCACGGAATGTACTATGATTTCCTCGGAAACAGGAAAACTGAAAGCAATGGCGATAATTACCGGAGTAGTTCTTATAGCGGTTGGAGTGGGATATCTTCATATATCGCGTATGGGTGGGACTGTTCGCTTTGAAGACCGCGCGCTGGAAAGGGCGGTGGTTGAAGCGGTGCAAGCGGGGGGAAACGGTAATGAGCAAGACTCCCTGTTTCGTAAGGACCTGGAAAGAATTACCCGATTAGATGTTTCCGACCGGGGAATAGAGAATATCGAAGGGATTGAACGGCTGTCGAATCTGCGCGTTCTCGATCTCTCGGGGAACCCTCTTGCTTCGATCAAATCGCTTGCTGCCTTACCGAAATTGGTCGAACTCTCCTTGAGAAATACCGGGGTAAACGATATACGACCGTTAGCTAACCTCGTTCAACTTCGGGTACTTGATCTTCGCGAGACCGACCTCTCGAACGGCAGCCTCGAACCGCTTCGAGAACTCACTACGCTCGAAGAGTTGAATCTGCGGGAAAGCGGGGTCCGCGATATAACCCCGCTGGTAGAACTAAAAAATCTTCGGTATGTAAACATCCACTCAAACCCCGATATTGAATCATTAGCACCGCTGGCAGGACTTACGCAGCTTCGTACATTGATTATGCGAAACGTTCCGTTAGAGGAGCAAGTCGGTGTACTGGAACACCTTGACAATCTCAGACGGTTGAATATTCGAAATACCGGTGTTCGTGATCTACACGTTCTTGCGTCTTTGATGCGACGCGGTGCACTTCAGGATGATACTACCGGTACAATTACAGCGGATGTAGATATTCGGGACAATCCTGTCCGAGCTACGGTAACGGACGGGCCTCTCGGATACGATGTTCTCCTACCGTATTGGAAAAATATCTCGGAGCGAAAACCTGAAAAATTGCCCCGTAAACCGACCGAAGAAGTGCTTATAAACGAGGTGGTTACCTCGAACGGTTCCGTAATAGCCGATGGTGACGGAGAGTATCCGGATTGGATCGAACTGCATAATCCGAGAGATGAACCTCTCGATATCGGCGGTTTTTTTTTATCAGATGATCTCGAAGAGGACACGTTATGGAAAATCCCGGAAGGGACGATCGTCGAGGCGAACGCTTATCTAGTTCTATGGGCGTCCGGAAAGGGGAAAGACGGGCCGGGCAATGAGCTGCATAGTCCGTTTGCCCTCTCTTCAAACGGTACGAATATTGTACTCTCCCGTCCGGCATCGGGAAACGGGTCCGGTATAAACATACTTGTGGATATGGTCGAAGTCCCTCCTATTCCCCGCGATACAAGTTATGGAAGAAATACGCACGGAGATTTTATTCAATTCTTCGGGCCGACACCCGGTAGAACAAATGAAGGAGCACAGAAGTATGTCCGGGTGAGGTTTTCTCATACAGGGGGCTTTTTCGAGGGGCCGTTTGAGTTGGCCCTCTCCTGCTCAGGCGGTCCCGTCGATATCTACTATACACTCAACGGATCTGTTCCCGATCCTGAGAAGAATAGTGAACATACCTATCTGTATAATGAACCGGTTCTTATCGGTGAAGACGGCCCTGAAACGGAGAAAAGGCCGGAGCCGATAGAGGATATTCCTACCACCATTCCAAAGGCGGAGTATTGGGAGTGGAAACCTCCGAAAGGAGATATATTTACCGGTACGGTTGTACGGGCGGTAGCCTACGAGGATGGACCGTGCGGCAAGGTATACAGTCAATCGTTTTTCGTTGACCCTGCGATTCAGGACCGCTTCTCTCTTGCCATCGTCTCGATAATCGCAGACCCGGATGATCTTTTCTCCTTTGAAAACGGTATTTATGTCCCAGGACTGACCTATGATGAGAACAGGGATTTTGAAGGTCGATGGATGCAGCACCCGGCCAATTATTATCAAAAGTGGGAAGTACCGGCACATATCGAGTTCTTCGAACCGGACGGGTTTTGTGGTTTTGCGGTCAATGGTGGGATACGCATCCACGGTAGTTGGTCCCGTTCCCATCCGCTCAAATCTCTCAGGTTATATGCCCGGAAAGATTATGAACGGCACAATTATTTCTCTTATGCGGTTTTTCCAGAGGCAGTCGAACGGTATAGTCATGATGCAATAACTCGGTATAAAAGATTGCTGTTACGCAGCGGTCAGAGTCTGTTCGGTAGTTTTCTCCAAGATGCTGTGAGTCACGAGCACCTCCGGTCCTGGGTCGAGGTAGACCTTCAGCGCTCTCGGCCGGTGGTCCATTTTATCAACGGGAAATATTGGGGGTTAAAAAATCTTCGGGAGCGTTTCGACCGCTTTTATCTGGAAGCAAATTACGGCATCGACCCGGCTGATGCTGTTATCCTCGAGGGACCTTTAGGATACGAGACACAATTAAAGTATGGAAAACCCGAAGACCAACGCGACTTTCAGGACCTGCAAAACCACATTTTCACTGAAAACATGGCTAATGAGTACCAGTATAAGCTAGTGAAAGAGAGGATGGATGTCGACAGCTTTATCGATTATAATATCGTCCGCATTTACTCGGGTGATACGGACGGAGCTGCTAAACATGCGGCGATGTGGCGGGTACGTAACGGGCAGGGGGATGGAGAAGTTTCCGGTGTAGACGGGCGATGGCGTTTCCATACCTGGGATTTGGATAACGCTTTGCAGATCTTAGACAACGATTCAATGACGTTTTATGCTAACGATCGGAGACCGGAAGAACACATACGCATCCAAGAAGGAAAACGACAAACCGATGACGATAATGCGGATTCATCCCGGATAATGCCGGTATATAATCCTCGTTACACGCGTCTCTTCGTTGATTTATTACAAAACCGGACATTTCGCCATCGGTTTCTCAACCGGTTTGCCGATTTGCTTAACAGTGTTTACCGCCCCGAAGTGTATGCCGAGACAATCGAAGCAGCGGCTGCGATGATCGAACCGGAAATGAGACGACACATCCGCAGATGGGGATACCCCGCTTCTTATTCCTACTGGCGTTCCCAGGTTAAGCTACACTTGGAGTTTGTAAACCGTCGTCCTGATATTCAGAGACGCCACATCATCGACTATTTCCAACAGCGCTACGACGGGCCGAACGGGACAGCATCGGTAGAGATCGAAACGCCGGATTCGGGAGGGACGGTACGCATCAACAGCATAACTATTAATAGTGAGCTTCCCGGAACGGAGGCAGACCCTGTATGGAGAGGTCATTACTTTATAGGGGTGCCTCTCGAGTTTGAGGCTATTTCGGATACAGGATATCGATTTCTGCACTGGGAAGGCGATATTCCGGAGAGTATGCGCTTCTCGAAGAAGATCAAACTACCTTTCGAGAAAGATTTAACCGTACGCCCTGTCTTTGAAGAAAAATGAGTAAGGTGTTATAGAAACCGCTCACATGGGGAAAGGATTGAGGTCTCCGTAGAAGATGAGACTGTAGTGCTCAAAGATTCCGCTACTGTGAAAGATGCCGTTCCAACGCAAAAAGGAGTAGTCTATATCATAGACGCAGTACTCAATTAACAGAAAAGCATGCTACAACTCTAAAAGTACACCTTGAAATAGAGGCTGACTCTTTAGAGGGATTTTCAGTGGAGACGATCAATACCGTTATGGAGAATGCCCAAACATTGGAATTTGAGCAGAAGGGGTTTGAGGAGGATTAGCAATTAGCTCCTTAATATTAAACTGTTTCATAAAGTAATGAATCAAAATCTATTTTTGTACTTCTTTTTGAGAGGTTTAATATTTCAATTCCGGCCACTTCGTTCTTTTCATCAAAGTCTAAAATAACACCGGGAGATGTTTCCTCAGATTCAATAATTGTCGAGGGTAATCATATTCCTCACCCCCCTCGGGACGGCTAATTCTTGGAGCCGTTTTTGCAAAAAATAGAATCTTTGGATATGGAAAATATCTACGGAACTGAATAAACAGCTTGTCCCTACAAAAAATTTCGGCATATGGAACGCCAACACCGTGAAGAAAATATTGGAATGAACACACGTATAAAACCACAGGGAAAAAAAATCTTCTTATCGATACTACAAATGTTTCTTGTTTTTTGCTATAGTAAAAGGATTATGGAAGATATTATTCACGAAAGAATTTATGTTAACCCTGAGATTCACTTCGGGAAGCCTTGTATCAAAAACACTCGAATCCCTGTATATGCAATTATTGAATTGGTACAGGAAGGAATTTCCTTTGATGAGATAATCAATAATTATTATCCTGATATCACTAAAGAAGATATCAAGGCTTCCCTTGAATACGCAGCTTATCTTGTTCGGGAAGAAGAAATACATTTAGGACAATCTTGAAAACAAGATGAAATTTCTCCTCGACCAGGATGTATATCATATCACTTATGAACTCCTAATCCAAAATCGCTTTGATGTAATAAGAGTACGGGAACTGGGCCTCGAAAAGTCAAGCGATAGAGAAATACTGAAAGAGGCCTTGAATCGTTCACGAATGATCATCACAAGAGATAAAGATTTTGGTTCACTTATCTTCTTTTCCGGATTAGAATGTCCCGGAATTATTTTGCTTCGTCAGAGACCTGATAATATTAACAAAGTACATGATAATCTCTTAAACCTTTTTAAAGAGAATACATCTGAAAAATTACAATGTAGTTTCGTCACGGTGGAATCGGATAAATATAGATTAAGGCATGTACCTACATAGAAAAATCCTCTCCCCACCGGCGGACGGTGATTAATGTCTATGAACGGAGCAAACGGGGCCTTGCCAACGGCGGTGTTGCCCCCCTGGGGTGCAAACGGATGAAGCAGAAAAAAGGCCATTTGTTTGTTGATGAGAAAGAAAAACAGATTGTGCAGGACATATTTGTTACGTATATTCGGAAGAAATCTATATGTAAGACTACCGACCATATCAAAGAAAAATATGACATAAAAAATCCACGGCTCAAGAACATGAGCAGCAC
>CAZKZZ010000156.1:0-9076 GCA_964557375.1 uncultured Spirochaetales bacterium
ATACTTGAATCTCTTACAGAGAATAACTTAGAAGCAGTTATTTTACGATTAGCTAATCCAAGAGAATACCGTGGTGATAGCGAAACCATAAATAGAGCTATTGAACAACTGAATTCGATTTTAAGCATAGAGGGACGTGAGGTCGAAATAAACGGAATTAGGCCGGAACTTAAACATATCCAACCATATATCCCCCAGTCTGAAAAAAAACTTGAGCCATTGGAACCGCCGAATTTTGATAAACTTTTTCTTGATCCAGGTTTAGGAGAAATATTAAACAACAGATGGGAAGAAGCGCAAAAATGTGTAAATATCGGAGCTTACTTGGCAGCGACAATAATTATGGGTTCTATGCTTGAAGGAGTTTTATTATCTGTTATCAAAAATAATCAAGAAATTGCTAATAAGGCAAAAGCCTCACCAAAAGATAAAAACGATAAAGCCAAAAAAATAGGTGAATGGACTTTATCTGAAATGATAAATGTTGCCTATGAACTAAATTGGGTTGATATGGATATAAAAAAGTATTCTCATGCTTTGAGGGAATTTAGAAATCTAATCCATCCATATCAACAGTGGAGAGAAAAAACTATACCTGATAGAGATACATGCAATATGAATTGGCTTGTAGTTCAAGCAACAGTTAATGATTTAACCAGTATTTTATCCCTTAATAACGGACCAGAAACATAACTATGGAAACGAATTTTGAAGACTTTAAACCGACAACAAACACTCCAAACCTGGATCACAATTTAAAATCGTTATTCGGTAAAAAGCGAGTTAAGTGGGATAAGAAGATCGATTTTGAATATTTTACAACTTTACATGAATTTGATATCTCCGGAACATTTTTAGAAAATATACCGAATATCATTTGTGCCACCGCTATGAAGATTTCTGATAGAAAACTTCAATTATCATTGTATAGATTTGATAAAAAAGATTTGAGAAATGAAGGAAATCCAATAAATATAGATCAATACATTATCGAAGAAGAAATACACAAAAGTTGTTATTTTCCTACAACATTGAAATCGACTGAAGAAAACGAAAACATGAAGCAAACACTCCTCAAAAACGATTTGTATATTAAGCAAAAAGAGGAAAATATTGAAAATCATCATACAAAGGACTTACCGAAAGAAGTCCAATCAATATTGAATATTTATAAAGAAAACTACCTCACATTATTTAAAGGGGGGAGCCCAAGGCAGAACAATAGCTGAAACAAAAGAAATTGCACAAGATGTGGCCGGGAAATTAATAGATTCATACGCAGAACATGTAATTTTGAAACAATCAGGCGTGGACGTAGACAAATATTTAGATGCTTAACTTCGTGCCGAACTCTTTGGGGAAGATTTATAGAGGGATTTTTTAGCATAATTGACAATTTCATTTAACAATACTAAGTTTAATCCGGTACATATAATGTTTGTGTTTTTACCTTTAATTTCTCTAATTATGATGTAATAGGGCACATCAAGTGATGAGAGATGGAATTAAAACGAGCCAGATAGTAGATGCTATTCGGGGAAAACGAATTCGCATTACTGATCACGCTGTAGAAGAAGCAGTTGAAGATAAACTAACCCTTGAAGAAATTTACACCTCTGTTATGCACGGTGAAATAATAGAAAACTATCCAAAAGATAAACCATATCCCAGTTGCTTGGTATTGGGCACTTCATCCCAAGGGGCCCCTATACATTCAGTTTGGGCTTATAATATAGAAACCCAATGGGCTGTTCTTATAACAGTATACAGACCTGATCCGAAGAGATGGATTGAATGGCGAGAGAGGAGATGAATATTATGAAACCATTTAATAAATGCCCCATTTGTGGAGGGGAGCTAATAGAAAAAGAAGTAGAAAAACTGTTGAAAGGTGGATCAAATAGCGCAGTTATCACTGTACAAGCGGAAGTCTGTTTGCATTGCGGGGAGCGTTTATATTCTGAAGAAACTATTAAACGGTTTGAAAATATCAGAATGAAACTAGAAAGAAAAGAGACCAATGATTTTCTAACCGTTGGTAACTTTTATAAAGTTGTTTAGATTTTTTGGCAGATACGGACACATTCGCACACTCATCACCCATCCAGATACAACCCAAAAATATTCGATTCCGGCGTTACGAAAATATTGAGCATATCGATTGCCCGGGTCATTGCCAGAATATAAGATATTTTTTGTAATTTTCTCCCGAACCTATCGATATCGTTTCCGGTAGGCGCAATAATCTGTTCCCCGCCAGGAGAAGTTTCCGCAACTTGTCTGAGGCTATTTCCTCAACTTGACAGAATAGCTTTCCCCTTCTCCTTACGATGGGCAACCTCGAGGCCGTGGTCGATGTAGGCGGCGGTCTCCTCCAATGCTTCGCGAGACCACCCCCGGTGAGGTGATGGAAGTCAACTTCGGCTAAGCATGGATGAAGCAAAAACTGTGACAATAGCCAAGTCTGCTCCACGTGTTTGTTCATTGATCTATATTCTCAATTTTACCAGTTATAGGCAGCATGATGGTCTGGTTTCTTTTCATACGCTGCACAACTATAATTAAATCTTGCCAGCGTTTTATCATGCGCCAACTTATTTCCCACAAATTGTGGTTAAACCAACTTTTTTGTAGAAATACAATTCTTAGCCCTGATTCCTGCCACGCTTTAACTTCATGCGGATTCTTACGAATATTCCTGTCTTTTGTGATTACAAAACAATCGGATTCTTTGCTGAAATTATTTATCCAAGTAATGTCATCAATATTTTCGGGAAATACATCTCGAAGATGAATAACATCTATTCCGTAAGGTCCCTCAAGCTCATTTAATGCTCTAGCCAAACGAGGTGGTAGGTTATTATCGAATATGCATTTCATGCAACATTTTTATTTTCAAAATTTATCGCAATCTCTATATCTTTTTTATCGATATCATACCATTCGGATAATTCAGTTATTGTTTGTCCACTATTATATAACTCATTGATTGTCTTTATTGGAACGTTTGAGCCAAAAAGAGAAGGTTTCCCCAAATTGATTTTCGGGTCTATTATAATATTTTTGCCTTTTCCCTCTGGCCAATACCTTTCGGCAGTATCATATTTGTCGAAATCTATACATTCATATAATTCTGGTAATACAATTTCATCAAATTGATATTGTTTTTTTATTATATCTATTAATTGAGGTAAGTCTGACTCTTTAGCAATTCTTGCTAAAATTGTATTTCCATCTGTATAGAATTTTTTAATAGCAAAGGGATGGTTTGTCGCAAGAAGTAGAGATGCGCGTTCAACAGCTTCTCGTATTGTTTGTAAGCTTAGCCCGTATCCGTGAAAAGCTTTTATAAATAAAATTTCAATTACATCCATAAAGCTGAGAGCTTTTTTAGCCTCTATTTTATCGAAGTCACTGGGAAATATTGGTGAGATTTTTTGATTCGTTTTATTCCTTGAGTATCCTTCTATCCATCGTCTTAGAGTGTAAGACTTTACTCCTGTGATAAGTGAAGCTTCTGTGTATGTGTATATGCCTTTGCCTATATAATTCATAGTTATCTCCTTTTAATGGAGTATATGTTAATTATCGACTATTTAAGGAATATGTCAAGAAATAGTGCAATCCTACTAATATTATGAACATAACATCTTCTCTTCCAAACTTTTATTAGTCCTATAGCTCAATTACAAAATTCTACAGCGGGAAGAAAAAACAGTAAAAGCAGTGTTATCTTGAAGCAACAGACCTCTTGCTCCAGTGATGTTATACAATGAAGCACGTTGTAGCTTGTCTGTAATTTCTTTATAATGATAGAATCGAACGAGCGAAACTATGATGGCAGCTGAACAATTCTTTAAAATAATCGAAGAAAACAGGAGAGGAGAAGGAGGCGGCGTGTATTCGGTCTGTTCCGCCAATCCTGTAGTGATACGGGCAGGTATGCTCCAGGCAATGGAGGACGGGTGTTTCATTCTGGTGGAGTCGACCTCCAATCAGGTGGACCAGACAGGAGGATACACCGGAATGACTCCGGACCAGTTTGTCTCATATGTGTACGGACTGGCTGAAAAAGGTCGATTTCCCAAAGAGAAAGTCCTGTTGGGAGGGGACCATCTCGGGCCGAACCGATGGCAGGACCACAGCGAAGCAGAGGCGATGGAGCAGGCTTCGATTTTAATCCGGGATTATGTGAGAGCCGGTTATAAGAAGATCCACCTGGACACCAGCATGTTCTTAGCGGACGATACGGGAGACCGGTCCAAACCGCTCGATGATGAGATTGTAGCTTCCCGGACGGTGGAGTTGTGCCGTGTTGCTGAGAAGACATGGCAGGAGACCACCGGTGCGGATTCAGACGCGGACAAACCGTTTTACATCATCGGGACAGAAGTACCGATTCCCGGGGGTGCACAGGAACACGAAGATGCCGTAAAACCGACTACGCCTGAAGACGCACGCACCAGCCTCGAGGTCACAAAGAAGGCCTTTCTCGATGCAGGTCTCGAGGATGCCTGGAAGCGCGTAGTTGCTCTGGTGGTCCAGCCCGGAGTGGAGTTCGGGGATGACCAGATTTTTGAGTACGACCGCTCTCGGATTGGAAATCTGAGCAAGACAATCGAAGCGTATCCGGGGATGGTTTATGAAGCTCATTCAACCGACTATCAGCGGGAGGAATTACTCCAAGCGATGGCCGACGATCACTTCTGTATTCAGAAGGTAGGGCCATGGCTTACCTACGCCTACCGGGAGGCCCTTTTCGCCTTAGAGCATATCGAGCGGGAGCTTCTGGATGGAGGTTCGCCCGGAGGTCTCTCCAGTCTTTCTCATACTCTGGAAAAGGTGATGGTGGAGCACCCTGAGCACTGGGTAAAGTACTACACAGGCAGTGAAGAAGAGAAAGCATTCAAACGAAAATACAGTTATAGTGATCGCTCCCGCTACTACTGGCCGTTTAGAGAGGTGGAACAGGCAGTCGAAAAGCTGTACAGCAATTTGGAGCACATCGATATCCCGCTGACCCTGATAAGCCAGTATATGCCCAACCAGTACTGGGCTGTAAGAGAGGGGACCATCGTTCCGGCCCCCTCTGATTTGGTAATCCACAAGATCCGTGAAGTGTATCGAATCTATGCCCGGGCCTGCCGGTTGTGCGGGTGAAACCGGTTTATTATTCCGGTAGCCTAAATATCAAAAAAAGTATATATTGACGCATAGGAAGATAATGGTAAGTTCTCTCTTTCCGGAAAAACTAAACACTCTTCCTCTTTCCTCTCGAATAGCAGAACTCAAGCAACGGATGTTTCGAGAGCCTCGCTATTTATCGATCGAGCAGGCGCTCCTCATTACGGAAAGCTACAGACAGAACGAAGCTGCGCCCCGCATCATTGGGAGGGCCCGGGCGTTTTCTCATGCGGCACGGCATATCGCTGTTACCATCGACCCGGACGAGCTGTTCGTAGGAAACCGTACTGCCGGAGTTCGCGCCGGGGTGGTGTTTCCGGAGGCCGGTATCGCTTGGCTCGATAAGGAGATCGAAACACTCCCCGACCGTCCTCAGGACAAGTTTCAGGTCCGCCCGGAAGACATCGCCGTTTTCAGAGAAGAGATTCTCCCTTACTGGCGCGGAAAGACCCTGGAGGACGAAGTGGAACGGCGGACCGGAGATGAGATCAAAGCCTTGAAACGGGTGGTGAAGATCAACCAGACTGATCACGCTCAGGGCCACATCTGTCCGAATGTGGAAAAGTGGCTCACCCTCGGCCCTGCGGGCATAAAGCGGGAAGCGGAGCGGGCGTTAGCGGCTAAGGGGGACTCAGCAGCAGAACAGGCAAGTACAACCGCCGATTTTTACAAAGCGGTTATCGCGACCCTCGGAGGCGCCTCGGCTTTTATGGTGCGTTACGCCGAGCTTGCTGAATCGATGACTGCGGACGGGCATGGGAGAACACCGGAGCAGAAGCAGAACCTCGCAGAAATCGCACGCATCTGCCGGAAGCTTGCAGAAAGGCCTCCCGAAACTTTACGGGAAGCAGTGCAGTCGGTCTGGTTTCTCTTCGTTCTCCTCCAGCTCGAATCCAACGCTTCATCGTTCTCTCCGGGGAGGATGGACCAGTATCTCTATCCCTATTACCGGCGGGATATTGATTCGGGTGTTTTATCCGAGGAGGAGGCCCTCGAGTTCATCGAAGCGCTCTGGCTCAAGTTCAATCAAATTGTCTATCTGAGAAATGGGGGATCGGCAAAATATTTTGCCGGGTTTCCCATCGGGTTCAATGTGGCCATCGGAGGTCAGCGGATGCCGGACGGCTTTGACACTCCGGTCGACGCTGTCAACGAACTCTCCTATCTTATGCTCAAAGCCCAGGACCATTTAGGGCTCCCCCAGCCCAACCTGTCGGCTCGCCTCCATGAAAACTCACCCGATGAGTTCATTGATGAGTGTGCCCGGGTCATCGGACTCGGAAGCGGAATGCCTCAGATTTTCAACGATGAAAGCATCATCCCCGCTCTCGAAACTCAGGGCATTTCACATCCGCACGCAGTGGACTATGCGGTTGTAGGCTGTGTGGAGCTGTCCACGCAGGGTAACAATTTGGGCTGGAGTGATGCAGCCATGTTCAATCTGGTAAAGGTACTCGAGCTGACGTTGACCGGGGGGAGATGCCTCTTGAGCGGGGAGAAGATCGGAATCGATGCGGGCGATATTACCAGCTACAGTTCGTTTGCCGAGCTCGAGGAAGCGTACCGGAAGCAGATCGAACACTTTACTGAAAGGATGATAGCGGCGTGTGAGGTAGTAGACCGGCTGCACGCTGATATCCTCCCTTCTCCTTTTCTATCAGCGGTTATCGACGACTGTATCGAAAAAGGCAAGGATGTTACCGCCGGCGGTGCCCATTATAATCTTTCCGGTATCCAGGCCATCCAGGCAGCTAATGTTGCTGATTCGTTAGCTGCTGTGAAAAAGCTTATCTTTGATGAGAGAACCATTGAGCCGGAAGAACTCCTCCGGGCGCTCGAGGCCGATTTCGAGACTTATGAACAGCTGCGGCTTATTTTGCTAAACAGGGTACCAAAATATGGAAACGATGTTGACTGGGTCGATGAGCTCGGGGCGCGCTGGGTCAAAAAGTTTGCAGAAGGTCTTAAACAATTTTCCAATGTCCGGGGTGGACCGTATCATACCGGACTGTATACAGTCTCAGCGCATGTACCGATGGGTCAAAACATTGGGGCGACCCCTGACGGCCGGAGGGCCGGGGAGCCGTTAGCTGACGGTGGAGTCTCCGCTATGTACGGGAGAGACCTTCAGGGGCCGACCGCTCTTCTCAAATCGGTTTCCCGGATACCGGCCAGATACGGGAGCAACGGGACCCTTCTCAATATGAAGTTTCTTCCGGATTTTTTCGAAACAAAGGAGAGGCGGGCAAAGTTCGATGCTCTCCTCCGCGCGTTTGTCAGGCTTCGTATAAATCATGTACAGTTCAATGTTGTGGGGGCTGAAACTCTCCGAGCGGCCCAGAAAAATCCTGAGGAATACCGAAGCCTTACTGTACGAGTGGCAGGCTACACTGCTTATTTTACGGAATTGGCAGGCGATTTACAAAATGAGATTATCGCCCGTACAGCCTACGGCGGGTAAGTGTAGGTTACGGAACGGACTCACATGAAAAAGGGAATCGTATTCGACATAAAGCGGTTTGCAGTACATGACGGGCCGGGAATCAGAACGACGGTTTTCACTAAAGGGTGTCCCCTTCGGTGCTCCTGGTGTCAGAACCCGGAAGGAATGGAACCGGAGACACGGCTGTGGTACTTCGAATCGAAGTGTATTCGATGCAACAGCTGTATCGAGGCCTGTCCTCAGAAAGCGCTCTCCGAGGGCGATAAAGACGAGCCCCACATTCGCATCGACTACGGGCTCTGCACGAAATGCGGGATATGTGTGAGTATCTGCCCCGCTTCGGCACTTGCATTCGACAGTAAAAGAATGAGCGCGGATGAAGTGCTCGAAGAGGTAGAAAAGGACCGGCTTTTCTACGATGTCTCGGGCGGGGGAGTAACCCTCTCCGGCGGCGACCCCTTGTATCAGCATCAGTTCAATCTCGAAATTCTTAATAGATGCCGGGAGCGAGGTATCCATACTGCAGTCGAGACCTGCCTGTACGCGAAAAAACGGATTGTCAAAACATTCGCGCGGGTCGTAGACCTTTTTATCGTGGATATCAAACTGTATCATCCCCAGATCCATGAGCGGTACACCGGCTATGATAATACGGTCATAAAACGGAACTTTGAGTTTCTATCCTCTCTTGGAAAGAATATCCATGTACGGGTCCCCCTTATTCCTGAAGTTACTGCCGTAGAGGAGAATCTTCGTGATATTGCCCGCTATGTACGCTCAGTTCGTGAAGATATCCCCATTGAATTGATCAATTTCAATCCGTTTGCGGCACAAAAATACAGAATATTAGGTGCTCCCTATCCTTTTGCCCGGTACACCAAACCGTTCGACGATGATACAATGGCCCGGTTCAATACGATTATTACAAAAGAAGGAGCTTCCGTTGCAGAAGGCTGACGAAAAAGCACTCGTACTCGGTATCGACATCGGGGGTACCAAGACGAAAATCGGATTTTTTGATAAGGATAAATTGATTATTCAAAGCCATTTGCCCACCCCGCAGGACCCGAAACCGGCAGCATCCACCCTTATCGAAGAGATCAGAAAAGTGCCCGGAATAGATTCCGGAAGACTGGCGGGAATCGGTATCGGCTGTCCCGGACCGCTGAGTCAGGAACAAGGGGAGGTCCTCTCTCCGCCTAACCTGCAGAAGTGGGACCGGTTCCCGATCGTGCGTCTGCTCAAAGAAGAGTTTCGGGTCCCTGTGTTGCTGGAAAATGATGGGAACGCCGGAGCATTAGGTGAGGCGGTTTTCGGCAGCGGTGAAGGTTACCATACGGTTTTTTACTGTACGATCAGTACGGGGATCGGAATCGGTATCGTGATAAACGGGGCGGTCCATCAGGGGCACAAAGGGCTTGCCGGAGAGACCTGGGCGTTTGAGCCGGA
>CAZKZZ010000157.1:0-9041 GCA_964557375.1 uncultured Spirochaetales bacterium
GGAGATAATAATGTTTAAAGAGAATTTGTCATGCCTACAGTATTGGAGAAAAAAATATGTAGAAAGTGAACCAACCCTGAAATTTATGGCAAAAGATGTTGAGGCGTTCAAAGAGTGGCAAAAAAATTTCTATGAAAAATTTGTTGAATGCCTTGGAAAGATGCCAGAAAAAGCTGAATCTCTAGAAACAAAAGAAATAGAGTTTGTAGAAACAGAAGAATATATAAGAAAAAAAATTATGTATGCGGCAGACAATTACTCAGATATACCGGCATACATATTTTTACCAAAAGACAATAAAAGTTCTGGTCCAGCGATTATATGTCCACATGGTCATGGAAGGGGGAAAGAAGATGTTGCTGGTGTAGGAGATAGTGAATGGGAAAAAGAAAATATTAACAGGTATAACTATAATTATGCAGAGGCGTTTGCGAAAGAAGGATATGTTACTTTAGCACCCGACTTGCGCTGTTTTGGCGAACGTGTTGATGATCCAATGGAAGTGTATGGTTTTATGGAAATTGAAGAAGGAAACCATTGGTGCGATATTAATTTTATTATGGGTATGTTGATAGGAATTAATTTATTGACACTTCATGTTTTCGATATAGGCAGAGGAATAGATTATTTGCAGTCATTAAAAGAAGTGGATCCCGAGCGAATCGGTTGTGTGGGCCTTTCTCAAGGTGGAACAACGACGTTATTCTCTTCCGCATATGATAAAAGAATTAAGGTCTCCGGGATAAGCTGTTATCTCAGTTCCTGGAAGGTCTTTCCTTTGGAAAAGGGTCAAATTTGCGGTTCTCAAATAGTTCCGGGACTACTTGAATATGGTGATCATCCTGAAATTGCAGGCCTCATCTGTCCCCGTCCGGCATTTTACGAATTCGGTATCAACGACCCAATTTTCCCCATTGAAGCGAGTAGAGAATCGTACAAACGTGCAAAAGAAATTTACACAATAGCTGGAGCGGAAGAGAAAATCGAATGTGAAGAGTTCGACGGACCGCATAAGTTTCACGGAAAAAAAATATTCGATTTTTTTGAGAAATGGTTATGAATTAATACTATGACAACAGACACCTTCGACTACAAATCAAACGACTCTCAGGGAACGTTAGTAGAACCGGTAGAACCTGATACGTTCGATTTCGACCGCTTTGCCGACTATGAGGCGGAGCTGCTCGAAGGTAACAGGCGGTTTTGGGAATCGAAAGAAGGAGTGCAGGTATACCGCCGGTTCCGGGTCCCGGAAGTGTTCTCCTACGGCTGCAGTGATTTCAAGCGATCATTGTCTCTCCAGTTAGGCGGTCTCGAGCAGAGTATGGAGTACAGGGCGGATGTACCGAATTTCTTGGAACCGTGGTACGGGATTGGTGTCGTTGCCTCTGCCTTCGGCCTGGAGTATGTGTGGAAAGAAGGTCAGGCCCCGGCGACCGAACCACAGTTCTCTTCCGTACAGGAGGCTCTCGGTTATGATCCCGTGCCGGTCGAAAAAACCTCGATCGGTTCCCGGGTCCTGGAGATGATCAGCTACTTTCTCGATAAAACCAAAGGACGCGTACCCCTTTCTTTGACCGATACCCAATCCCCCTACAATGTGGCCAGTTATCTTATCGAGACGAATAATTTCTACACCTCCGTATTCGATTGCCCGGATGATTTGAAACGGCTTCTCGAACGGATTGCCTTCTTGAGTATCGATTTTACACGGAAACAATACGAACTGATCGGCGCTGCCCTGGCAAGCCCCGGACACGGTTTTGCTTCGAGCAGGGAATTCGACGGCGTGGGGATGAGCTCGGACAATATGATGATGCTCTCGCCTGAACAATATCGGGACATCGATGTTCCTTCGGTCGAACTTTTCGGAAACGCAGGTAACGGAGAGTTCGGCGGACCGGTATTCCACAGCTGCGGCAACTGGACGGACAAGATCGAAGCTGTAAAAAAGATCGAAAATCTGCGCATGGTAGACGGGGCTTTTTCAAAAGAGACCGACCCGGACGCGAATCCTCCGGATCCGTTTCCTAAGCAGTTTGCAGGAACCGGGGTCGTGGTCAATGCACGCATTGTGGGCAACGTCGAGAGGGTGACGGCAGCGGTAAAACGATTATGGAGAGAAGGGATGAAATTAATTGTAGTGACATACTGCAGCAGCCCGGAGGAACAGATGTCCGTCTACAATAGAATCCATAGTGAATGTGAAGAGTAGCCGGTAGACAGGTACCGAATAAGACGGAATTATGATACCGTTAAAGGGACGTTCTAAGGAGTCAACTATGTCCGCATATCCGAAAAATCCGCAGTTTAACAACACGCTCCTCCCTGTCGATATCGTCCTGCATCCATCCTGGTGGCATCACAATGAGGGGGTGATATTCGACCGTGATTTCTACTTCCATCCTGTAAAGCGGGTGGAAAGTGAGCAAAAGATGGAGAAGGTACTCTACGAGAGGTTCGGTAGGTGGGGACTCGGTGCAGATCGCGCGGATGAACGGCCGGAAGTAGGGCCTGTCCACTTGGCGGCGGGGTTTATTCTCTCCGAGATGCTCGGCTGTCCGGTGGAGTACCCCGAAGACGCGGCCCCCCAAGTACTGCCCGCGGGCCGAGATGAACTTGCCGTCGATCGTGATGCAGCTTTTTCGGCACCGGTATTCGAGCAGTTCGAAAATCTTGTCGATACACTGAAGACGAAATATGGAAGGGTCACCGGGGACATCAATTGGGGCGGCGTGCTCAATATCGCTCTCGACCTTAGGGGGGAGCGTATTTTTATGGATCTGTTCGACCGGGGGGATGAAGCTGGGACCTTTTTCCGGGAGCTTGCCGATGTAATCGGGAAGTTTACAGAATACGTGCGGAGTCTTACCGGCACGACCTCCATTTCGGTAAACCGCAATGTCAGAAACGTCTCACCGCCGCTTTTTCTTCATTCCGAGTGTTCCCACACCATGATCTCAGTAGAAGATTATAAAAAGCATCTCTATAGCATCGATGCGGAGTGGAGCCGTCAGCACAGGCCGTTCGGAATCCACTACTGCGGCGAAGACCCCCATCGGTTCGCGGAAGTATTTTCAACTCTTCCCGCCCTAGATTTTCTCGATGTAGGGTGGGGAGGAGATGTGGCCCTTCTCCGCCGGCATCTCCCCGAGACGTTCCTCAATATCCGCCTCTCTCCTGTAGAACTCATCGAGATGAGTGAAGAGGAAGCGCGCAAAACGGTATTGCGTCTTGTCCGCGCTTCGGGCAATTCCTATCTTACCGGGGTGTGCTGTATCAACATCGACCATCAGGTGAGTGATTCCAAGATCAATGCAGTTTTCGAGGCTGTCGAAGAACTGCGGAAAGAGTACAGCAGCTGAAGCACTGCTGTACAAATAGCCCTTATCCGTGTCATCATTGTTCCTATGGCAAAAGTAGCATTAGTAGCATGTGACCGGTACGATCAGGAAATGGTAGACAAGGCGGTAGCTCGGGGTCTCGAACTGTTAGGCGGTCCTGAGCAGTTCGCCCGGTCCGAAGAGACGATTTTGTTGAAACCCAATGTGCTCTTCGGAGATCCGCCCGAGAAATGCACCAATACCCATCCTGTTGTTCTAAAAGCGGTCATAAAAGCGTTTCGACCAACCGGAGCACGAATAACCTATGGGGACAGTCCCGGGTTCGGACCGACCCATGCAGCGCTCAAGCGGGCGAAACTCGCGGAAGCTGCAGAGGAGATGAAAATAGAAGAGGCCGATTTTAAAACTGGCCGGGAAGTGCCGGCCGGAGGTGCGGGCATCGATTCAATCCTCGATTCCGTACCCATAGCCCAGGGAGTTCTCGACAGCGATGGGGTTGTAAGCCTACCCAAACTAAAAACCCACGGCTTTCAGAAGTATACCGGGTGTGTTAAAAACCAGTACGGCTGTATACCCGGATTGACCAAAGCGGCGTTTCATGTCCGGTTTCCCGATGCCAATGACTTTGCGAAAATGCTTCTGACTGTAAACCGAATCGTGAATCCCCGGCTCTATATTATGGACGGGATCTGGGGGATGGAAGGAAACGGCCCCCGCGGCGGGACACCGGTCAACATGGGGCTGCTGCTTTTCTCTACCGATCCCATCGCCCTCGATGCAACGGTGTGCCGAATGATCAATCTCGAGCCTCAGAATGTACCGACTATTAAATTCGGGGTTATCCAAGGTGACGGAACTGATAAAGAAGAGGAAATCGAGCTGGCGGGTGAGCCAATCGAACGGTTCAAGAAAACGGACTTTATTATAGACAGGGCCCCGCTTCGTCCCTATCGAGACGGAGGTCCGTTTCGGCTATCGGCAAACGTACTCGTTCCTAAGCCTACGATAGATCCGGAGAAGTGTATCCGCTGCGGCGTGTGTGTGCAGGCATGTCCGGCGGACCCGAAAGCGTTGAGCTGGCCCGAGGGGAAACCCGGGGAGAATCCGCCGGTATACGATTACTCAAACTGCATCCGCTGTTACTGCTGCCAGGAGATGTGTCCCGAAAGTGCCGTGTATCTGCGAAAAACGATCATCCGTAAACTGTTCGATGCCTTGAGCGGGGGCGGACAGAAGAACGGCCGGAAGCAGTAGTCTGTGCCGGGGCTTTTGTTTTATACAAGAAGCCTTTATACGAAATCCCTTTATACGAAAAGTTCCTCGATCTCCTTTTTATAGAGATCGTTGATCACATGCCGCTTGATCTCCTGTTTCTGGGAGAGCTCCCTGCCCAGCTCGAACTCAACGGGAAGCAGTTTATATCTGAAAATTCTTTCGTATTGCTTGAATCCGTTTTTCGTATTGATGAGATTACCGATCTCTTCGTTGTACAGTTCCAGAATTTCGGGGCTCTCCATGAGATCATCCGTATTGATATAGGAGATATTGTTCTCTTTTGCATACCCTTCTAAGGCTTCGGTATCCGGGACAATGAGTGCTGCTAAAAACTTCTGGTCCTGGCCCAGTACAACGGCGCGTTCGATGTAAAGCGATTCGGTGAGCTTTTCTTCGATTGGTGCCGGTTCGATGTTCTCTCCGCCGAGCAATACAATAGTATCTTTTGCCCTGCCCACGATCTTCAGTTCATTGTTGTGGGTAAGCATCCCCAAATCCCCGGTATTAAACCATCCGTCTTCAGAAAGCACCTTGGCTGTTTCTTCAGGTTTTTTATAATAGCCGAGCATCACTTGAGGACCCTTGGCATACACCACCCCTTTTTGGCCGGGAGGCAGCGTGTTCCCCTCTTCATCAACAATCTTCAGTTCCATATTAGGGAACACCGGTCCGACAGTACCGAAAATCGGCTTCCACTGTGTTCTCACCCCGAGTACGGGAGCGGTTTCGGTCAGGCCGTATCCTTCGAGAACGAGAATACCTACTGCCGAGAAGAACTTGTCCACAGCTTCAGGCAGAGCTCCTCCTCCCGAAATCCCTGCTATAAATCTCCCCCCTAGCTTTGCTTTGAGTTTTTTGAATACCAAGACATTCCCCAGTGCTTTGAGCGGCCAAAGCAGGAGGTACGGAATAATGGCAACGAGAAAATCGAGGACCCGGACCCGTTTTTTAAACTCCGGTAGCAGTCCTTTTACCAGCCTTCCTAAAGCTGCATGAAAAGCACCGACCCCCACAAAAAAATGAAAGAGGGTTTTCTTGATTCCGCCTTCGGCATTGATGTTGCGGTATATTCCCGCCTGGAGTGAAGACCATATCCTTGGGACCGAAGCCATCCAGGTAGGCCTGACCGCCGCGAAATCCTGCAGCATAATTTTACCGATCGGTTTGGAATAAGCCAGAGCACAGCCGTGGGCAAGAGAAACATACTGCATGATTCGTTCGAACGAATGCCATACCGGGAGGACACTCAGCCATATATCCTTTGATGAAACATCGAGCAGTTTATTGACGTTTAGGGCTTGATTGAGGAAAGCACGGTGGGTAAGCATGACCCCTTTTGGTTCACCCGTGGTCCCGGATGTAAATATGATGGTGGCCAGGTCCATCGAGGTCCCTGCTTCGATAGCTTTGTTTACTTCATCCGGATTCCCTTCGAGATACTCTTTTCCCTTGTCCAGAATTTCATTAAAAGTAAAAATCTGAACTCCGGAAAGAAACTGCTTGAACTTATCAAAAATGGTTGATTCTTTTGTAAACTGCGGGTCAAAAACGATTATCTGTTTTAATTTCGGAATTTCTTTTTTATGGGTGAGTATCTTTTCGAGTTGAGCTTCGTTTTCTGCAAAGCTGGTATTACAATCTGCAAACTCGAGTATATAGCTTATCTCCTGAGGCATTGAATCACAGCCGCGGGGAACATCTGCAGCTCCGATACTCAATATGGCCAGGTCTGCGAGAAACCACTCTTTGCGGTTGTCCGAGATGAGACCGACATGATCTCCTTTCTTGACACCGAGAGCAAGCAGACCGGAAGCGAGAACCTGAACTTCTTCATACATGGTTTGATACGTTGTAGATTGAAAAACCCCTTCGCTATCTTTACTCAGCTGTGCTGATTTTTCCGGAAAGGTCTTGACAATTTCTTGAAACAGTTTCGGAATTGTTTGATTTTCCATCGAGTAATGCCTCCTTGAACTAATATATTATGAGGCAGCACACCTGTATTGTCAAACAAAAATGAGTGCGATTTCAGCGTTTCGCCCATCGGCCGTCTGTAAGCTCCAATCCATATTCACCGGCCAGTTTATTGTACAGTCCTGAAGAGAGTTTTCTGCTTATCTCTTTGAGTTCTTCCGGGTATTCAGGATTGTCGAGAGCGATACCGCTCGAGATAATATTTTCAATCAGTGTTTTTGCTGCGAGAAACCGTTCATATTTATTGACGGCAAATATGTACATAGTATCGAGAAGTCCGATTACCTCCCAGGTGATCTGTTCTGCCTGGGAATATTTACCGGCGTCCTTCTCCTGGTCACTGAAACGCATGGGCAGATGTTCACTAATATAATCGATATTTTCCACGAGATACTCTAAATTGAATATTGCGGTAGCGCAGTTGAACAGGATGGGCCGGCCTTCCGATTCCGCCTTCTCGATTTCTTCTTTAGAAACGGCTGCTCCCAAATCGCCGCAGTTCAGGTGGTTGTTTTGATCATAGATCAATACCCCGCCTTTTACATCGACCTGAGTTTTGTGGGAAAATTCGAAGCCCGCTTGTCTTCCTGAGAGGGCGAGAAGGGCAAGAGCTACAGGATTGACTGTATAGCCGTTATTGTCTACGTTCCCCAATGACACGAACCGCTTTCCTTTTTCGTACAGCTCTTGATAACACTCTTTCAGCGCTGAAAAGTTCTGCCCATGGCCGCCCGGAATAGCGAGCACCTCGTCCTTTTTTCCGTGGGCCTCTGTGAAGATAAACTTTACATCTCCTTCACTACTGTGGCTGAAGGCGGCCAAAAGGGGCTGGATCCCTGTAAGTGGTTTGGTTGCATCAATGCCGGTCTCTTTGATTAGATCTTGGAGAAAGGGATTTTCCTGATAAGAGGCAAACGCCTTTTCTACCTTTTCATGCGTAAAAGGGCTTGTCATTTGAAAAAGGGGAAAAAGCGGCACTTCTTTCTCAGCATGCGGAAAAAGCTGCTGATACCGGCGGGCTTCTAACAAAAGCGATCGCAGTTTCAGTATTAGATAATCAACTCCGGGAGTGTGGTCGGGATTGATATATCCCGGTGTAATCCCTTTCGGGTTGCCTTTACACATCGGCTCGATAGATTCAAAGATATCGAATAACATATCAAATAAGACCGGGCTGTATGAACGGTTCTTTTTTTTATCCACATAACTCGTCGCCGAGCCGCCGTTTAATATTCCGTACGAAAAAAACGGGTAGAGCCTTGTGCCGATGCGGTGAAGACTTTCCCACGAGAATGTGAGTGTATTGTTGTGCGGTTCGCCGAGTTCGATCAAATCCGCAGGGGCGTTAATGTTAGCGAGAGACTCTTCTACCACTGACCGATCAAAAGAGGCGGAGAACTCCTGTTTTGTCAGATCGAGTATGGTCTCCCCATCGATATCGGGAATAGAGCTTACGCGAAGCGGCTTTACATCATCGTAGACACCGCTGTTATAGTTATTGAGTATTTTCTCGGTTAGTGCGACATCGATCTGCTTTTCTTTCATTTTTGATCGTATTTTTTTTGAAATATGTATTGCAGTAGCCATATTTTTCCTCTCAATCGGAGAGATTGTCGAAAGCGTGCGCTGCACCAAAGAGGGACACACCGTAATCTTTTATGATATACACAGGTGTTTTTTTCAAAATATCCCTGATGTTCGCTTTATAACTACTTTCAAAATAATGCATAAATAGATTGTTGTGTAGAAAAATATCTTCGTTTTTGGTAACGATTCCTCCGGCCAGAAAGAGTCCGGCACCGGGTAGGAATGTTATTGCAATATTCCCCGCGAACTTACCGTAAATTTTTACGAATAGAAGCATGACATCCCGGCAGAATTGATGTTCTCTGCTTTTACCTGCTATGAGGGAAGGTTTTTCGCTGTCCGGGGCTTCATCGATGTCCTGCAGGGAGCCGTCATGAGGGAGGCCCCGGGTTTCTTTAAAAAAATGATAGATATTGACGATACCCCGTCCGGATACAAACAGTTCCGTGCCCGGATATTCCCCGCGAACTCGAGTGACATATCGTTTCAGTTCTTCAGTTTCCTCATCAAAGGCGGGAAAGTCGAAATGGCCGCCCTCGGAGGGAAAAGCGAATACCTTGCCTCCGTAATTTACCTGGTAACCCACTCCGAGCCCCGTACCGGCCCCGATAACTGTCCGTGCATTTCCCGAGGGCGCGGGCAGCGAGCCGTCAGGATGGGGAATTTCGGTTATAACGGCCGGATCCTTATAATCCAGCAGGGGAAGGGAATAGCTTAATGCAAGAAAATCATTGATGATAACTGTTTTCAGGCCGGTTTTTTCGCTGATACGGTCTCCGTCAATAACGGTCTCCACATTCGACATACGGCAGCGGTTGTTTTCAACCGGTCCGGCTGCACTGAGGCAGCAGTGGGCAGGGT
>CAZKZZ010000158.1:0-7066 GCA_964557375.1 uncultured Spirochaetales bacterium
GGGGTCCGTTTGCAGAGTTCGTATTTTCGTTTTAAATGATTCGGGGATCTTCGCAAGCTTCTTTCCCGCATAATCGAATCCTGCCATCACCGTATACCCGCCTGCAACCGGTCTTGATATCGAGCTCCGTCCCTCTTTTTTTTCTATCGTATCCACTTCGGTATCCGCCTCCGCTCCATCCGCCTTTTTCCGTAAGGTAAAGGTGACGGTAAACCTGACAGACTTCAGCTCTTCGATTCCCACTTCCGCGGTAAGAACATCTCCGTAGCCAACCTCTCCCCAATAGTTAATATGCGCTTCACTCATGATAAGACTCACCCCCTCTCCAATATCGGCCTCGGAGCAGCCTAGAGAGCGGAGAAACCGAAGCCGCGCTTCGTGGAAAAGGAGTAGGTAGCGGTCGTTTCCCATGTGCCCGCCGTAATTGATGTCCCCGATGCGAATGTCAATATCGGTCGAATAGAGAGGGTTGAGTTCGGCGTTACTTTTCATGGTTCCAGTATAGCCTGATCGAACAGTGGAGTGCAAACCAGCTCGCGATAATTGCCTGCAATAAATTCCTCCGTCCCTATATTCTGAAAATAATCAATCACCGCGTTACGTTGCGGCGTCGCAACTTAACAGACCGTCTCTTTTAACCAGATATGCTGCTTTATCACTCTAATCTCGGCTCATCTCCTCAGGGTTAGTACTGTCCTCGCCCTCAAATCGGGTGAGAGGTATTAGACACCACGTGGTAAGGCCCGTTGAAGTGGGAAAAAAAGAATATGGCAAAAGACCCTAATCAGCAGAACGGTTAACAGGAGTGATGCAGCAAATACCACACCCTTCGTAAAAGTGGATTCGGCGGCCGCTCTAGGATATCCAATTGCCCTTTGTATAAAAAAGTTATCCCGTTATATGCAAAATCCGTTGCACAGTCGGTTATATTCGCCCTTACAGGATTTTTTGCAATGTAGATAAAGGTTGTCAGATACTGATGGAAACTTTTTATTATTTTGCTTTTAAATCTGTCGTAAAATACATGGCCAATGTAACCAAACATCCGATTAAACTTCATGGCAAACACACTCAAAATCCATTGCATTATGTTCGATAAGTTTTGGCCTTGTAAGGGTTTGATGATTAAATGAATATGGTTTCCCATGATACAGAAATTCCTTACTTCAAAGCGGTATTTCCCTTTTGCACGTCTGACGACCTCCATAAACATTTCTTTTATTTTAGGTGAGCTGAATATCATTTCACTCCTATTCGCCCGGGCAATAATGTGGTAACTTGCGCCTTGTTTTAATTTTCTCGGTTCCCGCATAGAAACCTCCCCTATTAAATTGATCTACTATTACATAAGACGCAGTTCTTCTGTCTGGTGCTTCACGTTTGTGGGATTATTTTAAAAAATCGTTGAAATGTGTTGGTTATAATAAAGAAATTAACGTATTCGGAGTTATGAAGTTTAAATCGTTGCATCAGGATTTCTGTTTCTTTTAAACTCCTCCGTCCCTGTTTGAAGGTAAAATCGTATATCATCACCAACCACGGATGGGAATAGGGCAGTAGGGAAGAGGGACGGAGCTTTCTGTTAGTATTGGGAATTGGGTAGAACCGTTGCAGTTTCCAGGTTCTTTACAAGATGTGATACGAAACGGGCTGCGGGAGCCCCATCGACAACATCATGATCAAAGAGGACTGTCAAATGCAGAACATCCCGCGGTTTGACTTCATCATGCACAACACGCGGTTTACGAACAACAGAGCCGAGGCCGAAGGCGAGATTGTGCATGGACCGGGGGAGAATCCACCCCGGAAACTGCAAGCCCGGAGCGACCGAGGTAACTATTACAGTTCCCATCATCTTTTTCCGAATGTCCGGATTTTTCAAGATCCGCTGAATGATGCCTACCCGCAGGAACTGGGGTAGTCTATAATACAATGCCGTTATAAATGGTGAACGTTTTTTGTCGAGCTGATAATCTCTGGAGCCGTCGATTTCCTGATTAATTGCAGATGCTATAGACGTTTCGATCCCTTCGATAGAGGTCGTGTTGCAGTTTCGGACCACAACTGGAAGCGGGACGAGCGTGCCGTTCACTTCCCGTTCAACCACCAGCGAAATATCCACATCCTGAAAAATGGTTCGGCAGCGCTGGCCGCGAAGCACCCCATGGACCTGAGGCATATCTTGAATCGACAGGGCGACTGTCTTTACGAACCACGCAGTAAATGAGACAGGTGAACCGGCCCTTCGGATGCTTCGTAGCCGTGCCCTGGCGTCGGTTACGTCTACCTCCAGTAAACCGGTAATGTGGTGCTTTTTCCGGCTGATTACCCCTACATCAAAGGTGGAAATTCTCGACAAAGGAAAGGTCTCGACTCTTCTCCGGTTCTTCATATAAAGAGTATATGGCGTTAAGGCGGAAAGTAACAAGCGAAACCTGCCGGTTTCTTCACCGACCGCGAAGTTTCCGAATGTGTCACTGGATGAGTAAGTCCGATAGGGAAGTTCGAAAACTTCCCAACATGGGAAAATCTTATTTTCCCATGTCATGGAACCTACGGTTCCCCGGCTTGCAGGTTTGGCCTATTTTATAGGCAAAAAGGCGCCGACCGGATTCGAACCGGTGCATAAAGGTTTTGCAGACCTCTCCCTTACCACTTGGGTACGGCGCCGTAGTCTGTGTTGTGCGGATTACAATATACAAAAATCCGGGTGCTCTGTAAAGTATCGCTTTTGCAATCGATTATACATGCAAAATTAAAAAAAGGGGTTTGAACGATAAAAATCGTCCAAACCCCAAAAAACATGGAAGGTCTGTTTTAAGCGATGTTACAGCTCCCTGTGACAGAACCACCAGTCGTAGCACTCCGTCCCGGATTGGGGCGAACGCCTCTGTTCCGCCGTTTTCTCGTCGGAAGCGGGCGGTAGAATAACGTGGTCGCCGATAAGCTCATTGATTGGCCAGTTAGCAGGCATAGCCACACCGTTCTTGTCCGCTGTCTGAAGCGCTTCCACGGCGCGGAGGATCTCGTCCATGTTTCTTCCCACTTCCTGCGGATAGTAGAGCATCAGCCGCAGTGTGCCTTTTGGATCGACTACGAAGACTGCCCGCACTGTGTTCGTCCCTTTTGCGGAGTGGACCATACCCAATTTCTTTGCGACCAGGCCCATGTCATCAGCAATGATTGGGAACTTGATCTCCTCTTTGATATTTTCTTTTATCCATTCGGTCCATTTTATGTGTGAAAATACTTGGTCGATCGAGAGTCCGATCAGTTCACAACCTAAGTTTTGGAACTTTTCGGCCCGTTTCGCGAATGCGACGAACTCGGTTGTGCAGACAGGGGTGAAATCAGCCGGATGGCTGAACAGGACGAACCACTTGCCTTTGTAATCCTCGGGTAATTTCTTTTTCCCGTGCGTTGTGGTTACTTCCATTTCCGGGAATTTCTCACCTAATAACGGCATTGTTGTTTCCATTCTCGTTTCCTCCTCATTATGTGATTACTAAATAAGATTCATTACTATTTAGTAATATAGGGAGAAGAAAAACGCAAGTCAACAAAAACCTGTTTAGAAATCGAAATTGGCGATGAACACGATTCTGTAAAAATCGACGTACACCGACTCGAACTCTCTGTACTCGAAGTAGCGGTTACCTATGGTCTCATCGGTATAATCTCTTCCGTTCTGGAACTGGGCAAGAATAGCCAATGAGAAGGTATCACTGAATGTTATGTTGGCAAGAGGCCCAAAGGTAAGGGTCACGAAATCCGAGCCCCATCCTCCTTCACTCATCGGGGAGCGCGCGGCAACTTCACCGATATACTGCGAGGTATCGAGGAGAAATCCGATCGTGTTCAGGGCGATTGGCATCTGGTAACCAATAAAGTAACTTCCCATGAACTTGAACCCGTTGAAATTCTGCCCGCCGTCTGCCTCGTACTCCCAGGCAGTATCCGGTCCGGCACCGGTAAAACCCCTCCAGTGGATCGACGGGGTAAGCTGGGTTACCACATGGTGCCACTCTCCCGGCCACACAGCAGCGAGATCGAATTGTACAGTGCCCGATGCCCAGATATCGATAACAGCTCCGGAGAACGGTTCGGAAAGGGGGTCTGTATATTTTTCGCCCGGCAGATTCCGGCCTAAGCCGTTGAACAGACCGAAAAAATTCCACCCAGTTCCGATTTTACCGCCTATAGCAGCATTAAAAAAAGCAATCGGTGTCAATTTTACCTCGGTCATAGCATTCACGGAAACAGGACTCAAGTCACCGCCCAGTTTTATGGAGAGATTGTTCCCCTTTGTAAGCGGTCCTGGACCGGTCAAAAAGGGGATTTTGATCGTATGCGCATACACAGCATTTGCTTTCACCGAACCCCAGGTAGAACCGATATCCCGTCCGGGATCATCATCCCTGTGTTTCACTTCATCCTTCGGTACAACGTCATAGGAAATTGGAGCAAACCCGCCGTCAACCCCATACCCTTCCTGGTCGGGAAAATAATACACGGCAAATACCTGTAGGCTGTTTGAATGTTCGATCCCCTTATCGTTTTTTCCATCAACATCTTCTCCGAAAAGCCCTGCGGAAGCGAAGAAGAAGATTATTACAATGATTACTGAGCGCAGTCCCATTTTCAATTGTGTCATCATCGGCTCCTTTCTTTAGCAGACTTTTACATGCATAGAGTTCGTTTGCTCTCTGCATTGTTTGCAAACATCTGGTATCATAATCTCGGATGTGGAAAGAGTGCAATGACTTTCCTGAAAAAATACCTTTGATTTTTTATGGAACCATCACGATTCGTAAAAAATAAAACCTCGAGATACTCGAAGCCGCAGGCCCTTCTTATCTATCCTCCGGTGTATGATTTCGCCCTCTACGACCTCTATTTCAAACCGTATGGTTTGTTGAAAATCGCACAGTGGCTCGGAGAGAGCGGGTGGAACGTAGATGTCGTCAATGCGCTATCGTATATCGATGCTGCGATGGTCCGCCGGCGGGGGCCGGTAAAAAGAAAACGGGACGGTACGGGTAAGTTTTTTAAACAGCGGGTGGAGACGCCCGTAGCACTGGCCGGAATATCCCGGAGATATTCCCGCTACGGAATTGACCGGGATCTCTTCGAGAAGAGAATCCGAGATGCTAAGCCGGATGTCGTGTTCATATCTACAGGGATGACCTACTGGTATCCGGGTGTGCAGGAGGTCTCGCAGGTAGTCCAATCGCTTTACCAAGGCACGCCCATTATAGCCGGAGGGATCTATGCAACCCTGCTGCCTGATCATTGCCAGGAGACGGGTGGGGTCGATCATGTGATAGCCGGAGAACCGTGGCTAAAGCTGGGCACCCTGCTCGATAACCTCGGCTATCCTGCAGCCGGAACCACTACTGAAGCTGAAATGTACGGCGGCAGCACTGAGAGAAAGGCGAGAAAGGGGACGGAGCCTGCGGTCCCCGAGCCCGCGGTCCGGCCCCTTATAACCGGAAAAACGGTACGGGAAGCGTGGATCGACGCCGGGGTGCTTCAGCTCAACCGGGGATGTCCCTTCGCATGCAGTTACTGCGCCTCGAAGAAGCTGTATCAGGGCTTTTCCCCGGGAGATCCGGAAAAAGCGTTTGCCGACCTGCAGTCCTTCTCCCGTCTCGGCATTACGAATTTTGCTTTTTATGATGATGCGCTGCTGGTGGACAAAGAAACGGTCTTCCAGCCTTTTCTCAGGAACGTAATCGATGCCGGTATACCTGCCCGCTTTTTTCTGCCTAATGCGGTGCATCTGCAGTACATCGACCGGGAGACGGCACGGCTTATGAAACGCGCAGGCTTTCAGGAGGTGCGGATCGGCTTCGAAAGCGCTGCTCCTGAGTTCCATGCCGAGCATGGCCAAAAGATCGATATCACACGGGTCGAGAAGAAAGTGAGGCTCCTGAAGGAAGCCGGGTTCGAAAAAGAACAGATCATCGTATACCTACTCGCCGGTCTCCCCGGCCAAGAAGCCCGCGAAGTAGAAGAGTCGATCCGGTTTGCAGCGCGCAACAAGGTTCGAGTCAGTATTGCCGAATACTCCCCCGTACCAGGGACGGAGCTGTGGGAGAGAAGTGTGGCTGAAAGCCGATATCCCATCGCTGAGGAGCCCCTTTTTCATAACAACACCTTCTTTCCTATGGAGTGGGAACGGTTTACCAGGGAGGACTTAGAAAGATTAAAGCGGCTGTCCAGGGTATTATCCGGACAAAGGTTTATTTAATCGAAATAATGTGCAATAGTCTGAATGTATAAGCACAAAATGTTAGACCTCGTGAGGTACGTATGCCTGCACATATCACTCATCAGATATTTGCACAAAGAACCGTTAAAGAGGCCCTTTCGGATAAGGGCCTGCAACTAATTAACCGCTTCAGCTCCTGGTTGACTCTCGGGGCACAGGGGCCTGACATGTTTCTCCATAATCAGATGACCGAGCCGTCGAGCTTCAGTTACGGAAAACTGCTCCATACCCGAGGATACGGGACGTTTGTCCGGTGCATGCTCGACATTTTTCTCGATTTTTCTCTCGAGCAGCGGGGGCACCAGGGGCATCGGGGGCGTCAAGATCGTCAAGGGCAGCACGAACACCAGGGTCAGCGGGGTCAACGGGGACAGAGCAGTATGCCGGCAAAACGGGAAGGGGACTCTTTCCTCTTTACTCCTGAAGGGGTGTTCATTCTGGCATATGCAACCCATGCCGTCCTCGACCGCCATACGCATCCGTTTATTATGTATTTTTCAGGATGGGTGGACGAAGATGATGAAGGGACCAAAAAATATCATCAATGTCATCCTTTTTTTGAGAGAATACTTGATGTGCTTGTTCTTGAAGCCTATAAAAAAGAAAAAATCCAAACGTATGATTTTTTATCGCAGATAAATGTAGGGACGGAGCTGCCCGGTACGGAGCTGCCCGGTACAGAGCTGCCCGGTAGGCTGCATTCTCTTCTTGCCGATGCGCTCAGCTGCGCATTTGGTGCCGGCGAAGACCGGGACCTCCTTCTTCAAAAAATCGCCAACGGATATCGGGACA
>CAZKZZ010000158.1:7166-8900 GCA_964557375.1 uncultured Spirochaetales bacterium
GCCGGCGAAGACCGGGACCTCCTTCTTCAAAAAATCGCCAACGGATATCGGGACATGATGGACATCTACACGCTTACAAATCCCTTAAAACCGGAGAACCTTCTCACTGCATTGGGCCGGGACAAAAAGGAAAATTTCAAGAACCGGCTTTTGGCCCTGTTTCATCCGCCTGCCCTTGAGGATGATGTTGATTTTCTCAATATAGCGGGTAGACCTTGGCAAAATCCCTGTTCCGAGGATCCAAAGGTAAGAACCGAATCTTTTTGGGCGCTCTTCGAAGCTGCGGAATCGGCTGCCGTGCCAATAGTAAAACGGCTGGCGGGTATTCTGGAAAACCGCGACTCAACCGAAGGGGTGGAGGAGCTCATCGGAAATACTAATTTGAGCGACGGCAGCTCGGAACAGCCGTGTCTTCCGCTGCGATGCAGCCCACTGCCGCTTCCGGAATTGATCGAAGCAATCTACAGAAACGCCGGTTAGGTGAGGGTGAACCGGTTTTTTGCCAGAGGATTTACTTTCTCAGAGATCGAATCACCTAAAATATTGAAACTCAATACGGTAAATGCGATTGCCAGTCCGGGGTAGACGGCCATCCAGGGCGCCTGAAACATAAAGTTTCTCGCGTCCTTGAGCATGAGCCCCCAGCTCGGATTCGGAGGTTGGGAGCCGAGGCCCAGATATGACAGTGAGGCTTCGATGACGACCGATAATGCGAAGGTGATAGAACATTGGACCGTTATTTTGCCGATCATATTGGGTAGGAGGTGCAGGTATACTATTTTCAGTGTCGGGCTTCCTAAGGCGTGAGAAGACTCCACGAACCCTTCGGATTTAATTGCCATTGTTTCCGCCCGTACCAGCCGCGCGAAGACCGGGCTGAAGATAATCCCGATAGCGGATATGACCTGCAGCAGTCCGTACCCGAGTACCGACACAACGGTAATAGCGAGAAGAACGGTGGGAAATGAGAGAATACTGTCCATCAGCAGCATGAGGATATTGTCGACCCTTCCTCCGGAAAGGCCGGCAATCAATCCGACGATAAGACCAATGGTGAGGGCGATCCCCACCGAAACGACCCCGACCATCAAGGCGGACCGGGAACCGTAGATAATCCTGCTGAATATGTCCCGTCCGAGATCGTCGGTCCCGAGAAGATGCCCCTCGGTACCGGGCCTGGCGAACCGCATGTCCAGGTCCTGAAAGGTGGGGTTGAACGGAGAGATAAGGGGTGCCGCCGCAGCGGCAACCCCCAGTACGGCAATAAACACTATTGCCACATAAAAAAGTACGTTATTTGTGTTATTCTTTTTCAACATACCGGAATTCGAAGGTATCGAGTTTTGGGGTCAAATAGAACCCGGTTACATCTTCCTGTCTGCCGATATACCGGTAGGAAGTACCGACAAAAACAAAGGGAACTTCCCTTGCCATGATCGTCAGTGCTTCTGAGTAGAGCTTTTTGCGCTCCTGGAAGTCAACAACCTTTTTCGCCCGCTCGATCAGTTCGGCGGCCCTCTCGTTGACCCAGTTCACGTAGGTCGCGTCCGTTCCGTATCCTGCAAGGCGGCCGTCCGGGTCGAGTTTCCCCGTGTGTCCGATGACCGTAAAATCATATTTACCGCCCTGATACACGTCACTGATCCAGGTGGACCAGTCGACCAGTTTTATTTCCACATCGAGCCCGACCTGAGTCAGCATTTCCTGATACAGTTCCCCGGCTTTGACATGGGG
>CAZKZZ010000159.1:0-8762 GCA_964557375.1 uncultured Spirochaetales bacterium
AACCTCCTGTTTTATCCGTTTCAGTGCCTCGACGGCTACCGGGGTCCGGAGGGTGAGCTCCATCGCCGTCACCCCGCCCTCGACTAACGCCCGCGCTGTAGGGACTGCGTCATCGGCATCGTCTATTACCAGCACTGCAATGATGCCGGCCTCTTCGACCTCATTCAGTAGTTTTTTCGGGAACATCGGTTACTCCTTTTTCTCGTATTGAAAAACCTTCGAAGCAGGTTCCACACCGATACCAGGACCTTCGGGCAGAGTGAAAAAACCATTTTCGCAATTCATTGTCGCCTTTATATATTCTAGGTTCTTATCGAAGATAGAATGTTGGTACTCATGGTACTGAATATTCTCTAGAGTAGCAGAAACATGTAGGCTAGCTGCCTGAAAGATCCCAATACCGATACTTGCGTGAGGCATAACTTGTATGTTAAATGCTTGAGCTAACTGGCAAATCTTCCAGAAACTGGTGATCCCCGTCCTGCCCATCTCTGGCTGGATAATATGCATACAGTTATTGAGAAAGCGCGGAAGATACTCGTAAACAGTTCTCAGCTCTTCTCCTATACCGATTTGTGTACGTACGTGTGAGGCCACAAACGCCTGCCCTGTTATATCTTCCGGTTTTACCGGTGCTTCAGCGACAAAGAGATTATATTTTTCCAGCTTTGTAATAAGGGAAACCGCTTCTGCTGCCGTGTATTTCCAGTGCATATCGACTAAGATCTTCGGTTTATTTCCAATTCCCTCACGCAACTGTTTCATTTCTTCAAGAATTCCTTCAGAGGATACAGCTCCTGCGAATTTCACCGCATCGAACCCATCTTCCATCCACCGGCGTGCCAGGTCGACACGTTCCTCCACTGTGGGTTTTGGGAGTCCTGAAACGTAAGCCGGTATTTTATTGTTTCTTTTTCCGCCTAAAATTTCGCAGACAGGAAGATCAAGTATTTTACCCTTGCAGTCCCAAAGTGCTATATCCACAGCTGCTAAAACATCATGATAATATCCGCCGAAAAACCCGCGGACACGCATGGCGTTGTAAAGATCTTCATAGATCTCAACGACATGAAGAGGTGATCTTCCTGTAACCAGAGGACCGACAAGCTCTCGAACCAAAACTGCACCCGTTTCCGGTGCGTAAAATGCTACGCATTCACCCCACCCGACAGTGCCGTCAGTAAGGGTTATTTTTACAAGCAGGCTTTGATCACTAACGTGATATACACTTTTATTACCAGGACGGATAAAATATCCCTGCTTATTCGGTTTGTTTTTCTCCTCTAATTGACCTAAATAAGGTGTATCTCTCGGTATTGAGATGATTATTGGTTCGACTGTTTTTACGGTTGCTCGCATAAATTTCCCTTATTATCCCGCAGCGGCAATAAAATGTTGCTTTAAGGTTTGATAAATCTCCTCAAAGATACGTTTATCTACCTCATCCAATCTATACGTCGGCTGTCTGCAGTAATCCGATTGTAAAAGACCTCTCTTCTTCAGCAAATATTTTTCGAAACTAATTATCATCTCTACATTTTGCCTGATGTGATTTAGCATATACACAAGATCTTTATGAAGTCCCACTGCGTCAGCTCGTTTACTGTTTCTGTAATAATCAAAAATCTGTACATAGATATCAAACATTGAAGGACCCGGCATAACACCTGACGCTCCCCGGTCGAAACCTTCGATCAACTGGAACCCTGCATTGCCGACAAAAACCCTGATGTTTCCATCAGTCAAATCTATCAGTTTTGTGATGTAATGGCCCGGCGGTTTGCATTCAATTTTATAATACAGAATGTTTTCAGCATCCGTTTTTAGCTTTTTAAAGACATTCGGATCAATTGGCACTCCGGTCTGATCAGGGGCGTATTGAATCATGACAGGAATAGATACTGCCTCACTTACCCTGCGCATATGATCGTATAATTCCTGTCCCCCCGGTTTCAAGAAAAATGGAGGCAGGACCATCATACAATCGGCCCCCCGTTTTTCGATCTCTTTAGCCCATTTTACAGCGACTTCGGTTGAATGTCTTGTATTCGAGATAATACACGGTGTATTTTTTTTCTTTGCTGTATCAACTGTAACTTCAATAAAGGTTATTTCTTCTTCTAAATTAAGTTTATAGTATTCCCCTGCAATTCCGAAGAGAGTGATTCCAGCACAACCCGCTTCAATCATAGCTGATATAACTTTTGTATATCCGTCTATATCAATTTCTCCTTTATCGGTAAATGCTCCCGGTGTTATGGGAAAAATCCCTTCCAATTCTGGTTTCATTAGTTATACCTCTTCATGTTACGTTCTACTTGCTGTTGCTCCGCCGTCAATAATAAATGAGGCGCCGGTAATATAATCCGCCTTTGAACTGCCAAGGAAAATAAAAAGGTCCGCGACTTCCTCCGGCTTACCTAAACGACCTGCGGGTATCATCCTTAATACCGAATCCCTAAAAGCGTGGTCCGTTTTCATTTTATCTCCGAGAATTTCAGTCTCTATTACTCCAGGGCACACATTATTGACCTGAATGTTGTACGGGGCAAGATCATAAGATAACGCACGAGTAAATCCTCCGATTCCACTTTTTGTCGTTGTGTAGTGAGTGAGATTCGGCCTGGCAAAAAACTCGAGTTGAGACGAATTATTGATAATTTTTCCGTATTTCTGCTTTGCCATATGACGGGCGGCGATCCGGGCGCAGAGGAAATAACTATTGAGATTGAGGTCCATCATTTTTTGCCATTCCTCTACTTCCATTTCGAGAAAATGTTTATGGTAAGAAATACCTGCGTTATTGATTAGAATATCCAAAGAAGGAAACACGCTAAAAAAAGCTTTAAACATAGACTCCACTTCTGCGGGTACGGATACATCAGCTTGGTGCACTGCGGCTTTTCTCCCGAGAGATTTTACTTTTTTTTCGAGTAGAGCCGCCTTCTCTTTATTATTATGATAGTGGATAAAAATATGAGCGCCTTCTACAGCGGCTTTTAAGACGATCGCCTCACCAATTCCTCCGGTTGCTCCCGTTATGAGCATTGTTTTATCTTTTAATAGCATCTATAGTTCTCCCCCGTTATTATCCTTTTACAGCTCCTGCAGTTAACCCCTGCACCAGATGTTTTTGAATGTAAATAAAAAGACAGACAACAGGCAAGGAGACAGCGATAGATCCTGCCATCAGCTCCCCCCAGGCATACTGAAATTCACCTAAAAAACTGAGTACCAATCCAACCGGCACAGTCCTCTTGTCAGTAGATGATATTAATTGAAGTGCGAACACATAATCATCCCATGAAAGTAAAAAAATGTAGATTGATGTTGCAACTAATCCTGGTTTAACAAGCGGTAAAATGATACGCCAGAGAATTTTCATGCGCGGACAACCGTCAATTTTCGCTGCCTCCTCTAATTCTCTTGGAACAGAATCGAAAAACCCTTTTAGCATCCAGATAGAAAAAGGAAGAGAAAATGTACAATGAGCAAGAACGAGTGACAGCCTGGTATCCAATAGATAGAGCTTACTAAAAAAAATGTAAATTGAAATTAACAGGAGAATAAGAGGAAACATCTGTGCCATCAGTATAAAAATTTGAAAAACAACCATTCCGCGGTAACGAAACCTCGAAAAACTGTACCCTGCCAGCGTAGCAACACATAAACTCAATAAAACAGCTCCTGAGGTAACGATAATGCTGTTTTTAAAAAAATTGAGAAAATACGGTGAAACTATTTCACTGTAGTTACTCAAAGAAAACTCAGGGGGGATGAGTTTCGGCGGCCTGGAAAAGATGTGTTCTGTTGTTTTAAATGATGTCGAAATCATCCAGAACAATGGGAAAAAAGAGACCAAAACGAGAAAAATCAACACAATTATATGTAAGCTTCTTTTTGCTGAATTAATCATATACTCTACTCTTTGACATCATACGAATGTAAAACAAGGCAATCAGGGCAAGGAACAGAAGCCACAACGTGCCGACTGCTGAGGCTGAGCCCATATCAAACTCCATGAACGCTTTACGAAACACATCAATTGATAACGTTGTTGTTCGTGTAGCAGGTCCCCCTTCGGTAATCAGCCAGATAATTGTGAAAGACTGAAAGTTTCTGATGACCGACAGGAGCGTACTGATAAGAATAATATTTTTCAGATAGGGCAGGACAATGAACCAAAACCGCTGAAACTGATTAGATCCGTCGATGATTGAAGACTCTACGACATCTTTCGGTACCGTCTGCAATCCTGCCAATATCATCACCATCATAAAAGGAAATTGCTTCCACACATGTGCCGCGATAACGACAAGCATTGCTCCTTGATAATCACTTATCCACTGAATATTTGCAGAAGAGATATTCAAACTCGTTAAAACAAAATTGATAATCCCGTATTCACCATGAAATATCCAGCGCCATATAAAAGCAACAACAACAGAAGGGGTTATCCAATTAATGAGGGCGATTCCGCTTAAAAGATTTCTGCTGCGTACAATCGTGTTTAACAAAAGCGCAAAACAAAAACCGATGATAAACTCGAAAAGACTTGAAGTGATGACAAAGAAGAAGGTATTGCCGAGTATTTCCCATATCTCCGGCTGGGAAAATAGTAATATGTAGTTTTTAAAGCCAATCCATTCATTTTGTCCGGGCTTCAACAAACTATAGTCTTGAAAACTGATGGTAACGGAACGGAGCAAAGGAATAAGTATCACCGCTGATACTGATAAAAGAGCCGGCAGTATAAGCAGAACAGCAAACCACTTTTCAGGGAGGATACTTCCTCTTAGCTTACTCGGTGTCTTCATTGTCTTCCATTTCCTTCAAGATTAAAGAGAGGGAGCACGAATATTGCACCGCACTCCCTCCATGGTAGATATTATTTATTATATAACAGTTCTATTTTTTCTGCAGCGCGGTCTAGAGAACTCTGCGCATCTACTCCTTCGAGAAGGGTTTCCTGAATCGCTTCTCTTAAGAAATCCATCGCTCTCATGTATTGAGGATTGCTTGCAGGTTGTGCTTTTGCAGTCTCTAAAGCATCTAAGAACGGCCGTACTAGAGGGCCGTTATACACATCAGATTCCGCCAAAGTGTGCAGGGGAGGAAGCATCCCCATTTCCTGAAAGTAATATTCTGTGATCTCTTTATCCATGGAAAAAGCTTTTAAAAATGACACAGCTTCATCTTTATATTTACTTTGTTTGGAGACAAAAAGAGCATGTGTCGAAGTAAAACAGACCGGTTCATCAGTATTTTTTATCGGCATAACTGAAGCTCCCCATTGGCTGTCCCACTCTTTTCCTTGTCCGCTCTGGGTTCTTCCTATTCCGACCATTGCGGGAACACCCCAACGCATTCCGACTTGATTTTTCGAAAACATGACGCGGATATCCCTGATCCCCACTCCGGCAGGCATTACATTTTCTTCAACCATTTGTTTATACCAATTAAGAGCAGCTACGCCGGCATCGCTGTTGACTACAATATTTCCGTCATCATCGATAAATTGTCCGCCAAAAGCCCAGAGAGTATTGAGGAACCAATACCCGACACCACTGGAAGTATCAGTTCTCAGCCCCAAACCATAGATTTGGTTTCCCTCAGCATCTTTGCCTAATGAAGCAATCTCCCTCGCCATATTTGTCATCTCTTCCCATGTTTTTGGAGGTTTGTCCGGGTCTAAACCTGCCTGGTTAAAAAGATTCTTATTCCATGTATAGGTAACTGGCATCGGAGACCAAGGGATCGCGTATAACATTTCATTTTCCGATTCCGATGTCTCAAACATACATCCCTTTAAGTCGCCCTGAAAAAATTTATCGAGTTCAGTATCGCTGAAATAACTGTCTAAGGGTGCACAAACTCCCGCTTCAACGAGACCGCTTAATTCATGCTCGGGCATTTGATTTATATCAGGAGCTAAACCAGCGGTAGCCTTAGTTAATGCCTGATTTCTAATCTGAGAATAGGGTACTGTCTGTAATTCAATAGTAATATTTGGATGATCCTCTTCAAACATCTCGACCATCGTTTCTGCCGCTTCCTTTGATGCTCCTTCAGCCGCAATCCAATTGAGGAAGGTCAATGTAACAGGCCCTTGTCCACTTTCTGCTCCTTCCGTCTGACCAGCTCCAAAAACGGAAACCGGAAGAACAAAGAAAACAACGGCGATAACAATTAACAAATTACGAATCTTCATATGCATCCTCCATTAATTTTTATTGATTTTAACATTTAACTGCTTAGCTGTCAAGTGGTTCAACCAATATACCAATACAAAACCAAGGAAAACCCTTTTTTTGCTCTAAAAATAGCGCTTGAGGCCTTTCTCGACATCAGTAAGATGTTTGAGTGCTAATTTCTCTGCCGTTTTACTATCATTATTTTTTATTGCGTCGAAAAGATTCTGATGTTCCTGAATGAAGTATTCTAATTCTTTGTATTCCCCGATTGATTTTTCTTTGCCGTACCGCCAAAATCGATCAACAGCCATTCTGTTTATAATTACCCGCATGACGTCTATCAGTGTGGCGTTTTCCGTCATTTCTGCAATTGCCACGTGAAACCGTCCGTCAATCTCATAATCGATATCCTGCTCCCCGATAAGCGATTTGTGCTCGTCGAGTATTTTTTCTAGGGGTTTTATATTTTCTTCATTTGCATTCTGAGCAGCCAAAGCCGCAGAAAGCGGTTCGATACGCTTTCTCACTTTAATCACATTGAGCGGGTTTTCACCGCTCTCGATCATATTTTCTACCTCAGAAATACTGGAATTGATTTTTGTAGATTTTATATAACTGCCGTCACCTACTTTTGTTTCTATGATCCCTACCATATCCAGAGCCCTAAGCGACTCCCGCAACGCTCCCCTGCTGACCCCCATGCTCTCTGCCAGATATCGCTCTGAAGGTAATTTATCGCCTACTGAGAGTTGCTTTGTGTTTATCAATTCCAGTATCATGTCCGCGACAGCTGTGGTTTTTTTCTTGAACTGTATTTTTTTAAACATATCGTTTGACATAAATAATATTCCTGTTCACTTGTCAAGTGGTTGAACCAATTTCAATATACTATAATTTTATTTTTAATCCAACCCATAAAAAACGGCATTAATATGCTTGACTACCATAATGTTTAACAAGCATAATGTTACTACTATAATAGTAACAAATTTTCAAGAGGCGGAAGTATGACGAAAAAACGGGTCCTTATCTGCGGCGCGGCCGGCAGAGATTTTCACAATTTCAACGTCCTGTTCAGGGGCAACGAAGATTACGAGGTAGCCGCTTTTACGGCGACCCAGATTCCGGACATCGAGGGGCGGGTGTACCCGGCTGAACTGGCAGGCAGCCTCTATCCGAACGGTATCCCCATCCACCCCGAAGAAGAGCTGTCCCGGCTGATAGGCAGCCTCGATATCGATGAGGTGTACTTCTCCTATTCCGACGTTCCCCATCGTCACGTGATGCACATCGGCTCCATTACTATGGCAGCGGGGGCCAGATTCATCCTTGTATCACCTGAAGAGACCATGATTTCATCACAGAAACCGGTCGTCTCAGTGTGTGCGGTACGTACCGGCTGCGGCAAATCGCAGACCACCCGGTACGTCTCCGATATCCTCACCGAGATGGGGCTTACGGTTGTGGCAATACGGCACCCCATGCCCTACGGAGACCTTGCTGCCCAGAAGGTACAGCGGTTCGCTGCCACCGAGGACCTGGACAAACACCGCTGTACGATCGAAGAGATGGAAGAGTACGAGCCGCACATCGACAGGGGACGGGTCGTGTATGCGGGGGTCGATTACGGGGAGATCTTAAAAGAGGCGGAAAAAGAGGCCGACATCATCCTCTGGGACGGAGGGAACAACGATACCTCGTTTTATAAACCGGACCTCCACATCGTGGTGGCGGACCCTCACCGCCCGGGGCACGAACTTTCCTACTATCCCGGAGAGACCAACTTTCTCACTGCGGACGTTATCATTATCAATAAGGTGGACTCGGCGGATCCTGCAGGGGTCAGCGCCGTTGAAGAGAACATCCGCCGGTACAACCCGAAAGCCGCAGTTGTAAAGGCGAACTCCAGGCTGGAAGTGGAACGGGAAGATGTGATTCGGGGAAAGCGGGTCCTTGTCGTCGAAGACGGCCCCACCCTCACCCACGGAGAGATGGCCTACGGGGCAGGTGTGGTTGCGGCAAAACGGTATGGTGCCTCAAACCTTGTTGATCCGCGTCCCTGGATTACAGGGACCATTGCAGAAACGTTTGAAAAATATCCCGGAATCGGGACCCTGCTCCCGGCAATGGGATACGGAGAAAAACAGGTCCGGGACCTGGAGAAGACTATCAATGCAGCGGATTGCGATGGTGTGGTCATTGCTACTCCTATCGACTTGAACAGGATAATTTCCATCAACAAACCTTCGGTGCGAGTACGATACGAATTGGAAGAACTGCCCCCGGAGGGAGAGGCGCCGGGGCTCGAGGAGATTATCCGGAAAAGATTTCTATGACCGGCAATAAAACGGTCGACCAGTCGATCGAGCATCTCAAAACACTCGGGTTCACCGAATACGAGGCCAAGGTGTATTTGGCCCTGGTAAGAGATCACCCCGCCACTGCGTATACAATCTCTCAGAACTCGGGAGTGCCCCACTCGCGGGTCTACGACATCACCCGAAGACTCATCAGCCGCGGAGCGGCCCTTCAGGTAGGGAGCAATCCGGACCGCTTCTCCCCCCTTCC
>CAZKZZ010000160.1:0-3935 GCA_964557375.1 uncultured Spirochaetales bacterium
GTCGTGACCGAAGAGCACGTTGCCCACGGTTTCGGCATGGAGGCGCGGATAGTAAAGGCGGACGGGCACCGGTTCGTCCTCCCTGTGGGTGTGGGGGTGAGCGAATGATACAAGTTCCGGAAAATTAATCTTTGCCGCAGCCGGTTTTACCACACCTTATTCAGGGCAGGACGTGAATGGGATACCTTTTCCAAATCGTATCAGCGGTGATTACCGGTATATTTTCAACAACCGCCTGTGCAATAATCAGTCGGTCAAAAGGGTCCTGATGGTGTACATCAAGAGTAAGTGTTGTGTAGATGGCATATTCATCAATCGGTAAAAGATTAATACCATTCTTTTTAATCTTTTTATCCACAAATGTGTGCAGGTCCGGCTGTACAGTTAATTTTCCTATTTTTACCTTTATTGCCATTTCCCAAATACTTGCAAAGCTGAATAGTTTTTCTATAGAGGAGTCAGCAATTATTTCTTTCGTTTCTGTATTCAACTTTGAAGAATCTGTGTTCCACCATATAGCTATCTGTGTATCGAGTAGGATTTTCACGTTGTATATTCGGAAAACTCTTCCAGTGGTTCGTTAAAGTCTTCCGACATCCAGCCTTCCCCTTTCGCGGTATCGGGAATCGAAGAAAAATTCTTCTGTTCAGCCGAGATAATTTTTGCAATTGCTTTTCCGGCCCTCCGGATAATTACTATTTCCCCTGCCTCTACTTCCCGAAGCAGTTTCGAGAGATGTGTTTTCGCTTCATACACGCTAACTTCCCGCACTTCCATAAGGATATAGTATCATTGACCAATATATTGGTCAAGCACCGAATATTCCATAGACGATTGAAGAGATTTTTCCGGAGGTACACATAGACCTTGTACTAGAAGATTCCCTAAAAGAAACTAAATCGGAAAATAGTGGTAGGTGCCGTCGGCAGCCCGGTATCTGAACTCGATAAACGAGCGCCATCGGGGCGGTACCAATCCGCTGCTCCATTCACGGAAGAGACGCAGCAGCTCTTCGGTTTTTCCCGAGTGCGAACCGCTTAAATCGACCGACTCGGTTTTATCTTCCGTCAGAATAAACAAATGGGAACGGTCCCGCTTTTCATCCCTGATAAGCTTCCATCCATCTTTGATAACGACTCCGGTATAATCGCTTCGCCAGAAGAGGGCGTCATGGGGTTTTCCTTTTCTGCTTCCGTTCACGAAGGGGAGGAGATCGGTCCCGTCGTACGTTCTGTCGCCCGGGAGGGATAGGCGGGCGGCGGCGGCAACCGTCGGAAATATATCGACGAGACTGACGTCTCGGCTGTACCGGGTCCCCGGCGCGATACGTGCGGGCCAACGTATCATTAACGGGACATTGAGCCCCCCCTCGAAGTTTGTCATTTTACCCCCTTGGAGCGGCCCGTTGTCGGTTGCTTCGGTATAGGTTGCCCCGCCGTTGTCACTCGTGAAAATTACAACAGTGTTTTCCTCGATACCCTCCTGTTTCAGCGTATCGAGGACCATCCCGACCGCATCGTCGAGGGCCGCGATCATCCCGCAGTAGATCCGCCTATTCCGGTCTTCGATATGCGGGAACCGATCGTAATGTTCTTTAGTCGTTTGGAAAGGAGTATGGGGTGCGCTGAAGGGGAGGTACAGTAAAAAGGGGTCCTGTTCACCTCGGCGGCTTCTTATAAAATCAATCCCCTCTTCCGCTATTGCCGTAGTTAAATACCGCTCCTCTCGGACAATTTCGCCGTTCCTCCTGATGGCGCATGTTCCTTTCCGTCCTTTCTTCCAGGTCCACTTATTTTTACAGTAGCTGTGGCGATAACCGATGATGTCCGGGTCGTCCGTCGGCGCGTAGAGCGAGAAAGCTTCATAAAATCCGTAATGGGTATCAAACCCTCTGTTGTGGGGAAGATACTCTCCTGAATATCCGAGGTGCCATTTCCCGATTGCGGCGGTGGCATATCTCCCTGCCTGCACTATTTCGCCGAGGGTGATTTCCGAACGGGGAATCCCCTGCCGTTTATGATCTTCTTTGGAGGGAAAAGATGTATTGCCGTTTAACACCCAGTCGCCCATGTCCACGATATGTTTTGCAATCACATATTCAAACCTGTTTCGAGGATATCTGCTTTGGGACTGTAGCTCGTAGCCGAACCGCTGCTGATACCGTCCGGTGAGAAGCCCCGCTCTGGAGGGACTGCAGATCGCAGATGTGCAGTAGCGTTTTCAAAAATCACCCCCGATCGGCCTATCGAATTGATATTCGGGGTTTCGAGACAGGTATTTCCATGGAGGGAGATGTCGGCCTTTCCTAAATCGTCGGCAAGGATGAGAACAATGTTGGGTCTCTCCGATCGGCTTCCGGGTTTTTCTGCCTGCGCTGTTCATGTAAAAACTGCTCTTTTCCTGCGAGCAGCTCCCGGTCGGTACTAATACTGTTTTCCCTCCGTCTGAGGGGCAGGAAAAGGTACAGGAAAAGTGGAATCGAAAGGATGATAACACTTATAAAAACAATACGACGCCTTTTCACCACGATACTATTAAAATCAATGCCAAGCGGGTTGTCAATGGAGTTAGGCCTGTCGTCCCTTCTCTTTCAATGGAATAAGAAAACGCCGGCGGTATGCTTTTGGTTAAGTTCTTCCGCTCCCCGAAAAAAGAGCTGTTTTGTGTGTAAAATCTTTATTCCGGTTTCTTCCATTTATATGCAAACCCAAGAGCGATCGATTTACAGATACTTTCGATCAGACCCCCGTCGCCGATTGAGGATAGTTCGTTCTGTAATGCTTCTTCGAAGGCCCCTTTTCTCGCTCTGTCCCCGGAAACGGCCGCGGCAATCTGTGCGAGATAGGGGAGGGTCGTTTCCGCAAACGAGGTAGCGGGGAGAACCCCCCACACGCATTTATCGCGAATCGTAACAACAGCAGCCGCTGCCGCTACCGTATGGGGGTCCCGGTCTATGGAATCAGCGTTCTTTTGATAGAGGGAAGCCCCTTCGGCATCCAGGGCACTTGCGATTTCTGCTTTCATCTCTTCCCGGGTTATGCCGAACCGTTCGAGCTGTTTGAAAACCGAGCATTGTCCCTCCGGGTGCAGACCGTCCTGCCGTTTCAGCGTCTCCTGTAAAGCCTCCCGAACGGTAACACCGATAAGTTCTCCGGTTTTCGAATGTTTGCCGGTATCAATTATTCTTTTCTCTCCGAGCATCGAAGCGATTGCAATCTGGTCGGTGCCGGTCCCTGTTGCATAGCCGTCGGAGTAACGGGAGGGGACACCGTATTCTTCGAGTACCGATGTTTTCGCTTCAGTTGCCGTGATGACCGCCTGGACTGTAGCACCGGGAGTCAGTTCGAGGTTGAAGCAGAGGATGATATTGATCGTCCCGCCTCTTGAATGCGTTTTGTCATCGGTTTGGTGATACATACCGGGGTCTCCGGCCCTGGCCGCGTTTGCCGCTACCCCTCCGGTAACCACGGAAACTACGTGAAGCTCCTCGTACGTTTTGTGAACAACTGCCGCATTGTTCATATTAGCAGCGGTTGAGAGATCGGCATATTTGTCGTTGGAAAGCCCGTAATCGAGCGGTTCGAGTTCATGGCCAAAAGGCTCGCAGCACTGGTGGTTGTACAGATATTCGAGCTCTTCCTGCATCCCTCCCCATGTTCCCAGACTGCTCGAGAGGACCCGGTGGGGAGTAAGAAACCGCACGTATATAATTTTGCTGTTACGGTGTAACTCGATACCGTTATAGTAGGTATTCAGTTTCATCCCCACCTCGAATCCTTTTACGCTCTGCTCCTATCTGAATTTTACCAGGTAGAGATACCGGTCGACTTCGTACCGTTTTTCAGCATCAGTCTCCGATATCGATATCATTCCTGCTACGAGCAGAAGCGCTAATGTCATTATTACTAAGACTACCATATTAAGGCCTCCTGTGG
>CAZKZZ010000160.1:4035-8722 GCA_964557375.1 uncultured Spirochaetales bacterium
ATAGAATATGATCACGATTGTAAGAAACGTCTTGTATTCTTTTACTATTATTTTGTATTTTACTGATTTTTGAGTTTTTTTGCGCAGCGATGCAAAATGGATAAGGAGTTTGAAAGGGAGGAGCGGAAAGTGGAGCGTAGAATATGAAAAATCTGTATCTGCTTGTCTTTTAAAACCGGGGTGGTTTATGGTAAGTTTTAAAAGAGGTACGAGGGTGAAACTCTTTTAAAACGATACACCAGGAGAGGAGTACTGCATGATTCCTGATTTCAATCCGGTGAATCCTCGAGGGATGCCCCCCTGGACGAGGCAAATCATAAACCGGAACATCGAAAAACTCCGGCAGCGTCCCGGTCCCGAATACGAGCACCTGGTCTGGACGATTGGGAAGCGGTTCGGAGTCGAGGGAAAACGGATCATGTGCAGCTCTTCAATCCTCGAAGCGTTCAGCGATATCGTCACCCGGCATGAAATCACCAATCTTCTGATCGTAGGAAGATTTAATGAAGAGCATCTCTCCTTCGGAGAGAAAATAAAACTGGTCCCCACCTATATTCCCTACAGCGTTCGAAACGCAGGCGCCTTTCCGAAGGCAAAAATCCAAGAAGTTATCAGCAGTCAGTCGAAGAGGTCTCTTATCTATATCGACCAGCCCCATCCGGTAACGGGAAAGTTAAACGAGCATAAAACAGTGACTGACCTTATCGCAAAGTATCCGGACCACATTTTCTGTGTTAACGAAACCTACGCACTTTTCTGTAAAGAATACAGGACCATCGCAACAGAACCGCTGCCCAACCTGGTGACCCTTCACTCGATCGCTCCTTATACCGGAACACCCGGCCTCCAGCTGGTGTGGACCATATCGGAAGCGGAAGAGTCGAGCTATGACATGGTGGACAGCACCTTTTTGGAACACATCCCCCGCGGGATCAACCAGCTCGAAATCGCCCTTACCATCAAAGCACTCAAAGACGAATCATATCTGGATGCAACGACAAAGCTGATCGAAACCGAACTGGCCTTCCTCCGGAATGCTTTGAGTCGGTATCCGGCCATCACCTGTTACGATACGGACACTATTTTCTTTCTCTGTAAAACCGACCCTGAGATCATGGGAAACATCGAACAGGAGATGAGCCGGAGTCCCTGTAACCCCCTTCTCAACAGGATTACGACGATGAAAGGGAGTGAAAGTTTTTTTCAGCTCGCAGTGCAGAACAGAGAAGAGAACCAAACCTGCCTCGAACTCATCACTGAAGTTGTAGAGCGGTTTTCTCATCCTGCGGACCTTAATCGTACCGGATCGCCGCGGACCGATACTCCGCCGTATACGGTAAATCAGGCAAAACCGCCTGCAGTAATGCTCCAAGGGACTTCTTCGAACGCGGGAAAGAGTGTACTCGCTGCAGCATTCTGCCGTATCCTCCTCCAAGAGGGGTTTAGGCCGGCCCCTTTCAAAGCACAGAATATGGCACTGAACTCGTTTGTAACTGCTGAGGGAGGGGAGATGGGCCGGGCCCAGGTGGTCCAGGCCCAGGCGTGCCGCATCCCCCCGGATGTACGGATGAACCCGGTGCTCCTCAAACCGAGCTCGGATGTAGGCAGCCAGGTCATACTCGAAGGTAAGCCCATCGGTACTATGCAGGCGCGTAATTACTACGATTACAAGAGCAAGCTGTGGGCCACGGTAACTGAAAATTATGACGCGCTCGCACGAGAGTTCGATGTGCTCGTCCTCGAGGGGGCGGGGAGTCCCGGAGAGGTAAACCTCAAAGCCCACGATATCGTGAATATGCGGATGGCCGCGTACGCCGAAGCCCAAGTACTCTTAGTGGGTGATATCGACCGCGGCGGTGTGTTCGCTTCGTTTATCGGTACCCTCGATGTAATGGAGGAGTGGGAGCGTGAGCTCGTCCTGGGATTTCTGGTCAATAAGTTCAGGGGAGACGCCTCACTTCTCGGTCCGGCTTTCGATTATGTCGAAGAGTTTACCGGGAAAAAAGTCCTCGGAACGGTACCGTACCAGGAAGAGCTTCGGATCCCGGAAGAAGATTCGGTCACTTTTAAAGAACAGCTTCGCGGGAGCCATAGGCGTGCGAGTCCCGGACACAACAAAAGGGCGAGGAACGCCGAGACAGAGGCAATATCCATTGTTGCGGTTGACCTCCCCCACATTTCAAACTTTACCGATCTCGATCCCCTCCGTTTGGAACCTGATGTAGATCTGCAGATTGTGCGAACAGCAGATGATGCCGAGCAAGTCGGAGACCCTGATGTTATCATCATCCCCGGCAGTAAAAACGTAATCGGAGACTTGAACCGGATCGATTCGGCAGGGCTTACCGGCTACATCCGCCGTTGTGCTGAAGAGAAAGGCGCCGAGATTGTCGGAATCTGCGGCGGATTTCAGATGCTCGGAAGAGTAATCGAAGACCCGCACAGACTCGAATCAGAGAAACCGCGCATTGACGGAATCGGACTCTTGGATATTGAAACTGTTTTAGAAGAGCAGAAAATATTGAGCCAGACCGAGTCCATACATACCGAATCAGGTCTTCCGATAAAAGGATATGAAATCCACCATGGAAAGACGACGATGGGAAGTTGCAGGCCGGTCCTTACCAAAGAAAACGGTGAAGTGACGGGCATTGCCCATTCGGCGCTCCCCGTGTGGGGCACCTACCTCCACGGAATCTTCGACAACGATTCGTTTCGCCACTGGTTCCTGGATAGAACCAGGAAAAAGAAAGGCCTGCCGGTGTTGAAAACCCGCCCGGTCTACGATCTCGAAGCTGCATTTGATGCCTTGGCAGATGTGGTGAGGGCATCGGTTGATGTCGAGGGTATTATGCGCGGTATGGGGTTATAAAAGCTGATACTCGTGAATATGGGTTTTGTACAATTATAGTTGAAAAAATGTACAAAAAAATGTACATTTTAAATGGAGATATACATGATTATTCATTTACCGATATCGGAGACAAGAAAAAAAATTACCTCACTTGCGGCTAACCTATCTGCTGACGAAACGATATCCGTTACAAAAAGGGGAAAAGAGGTTTTGGCCATTCTTCCATGGGAAACGTACGAAGCGCTTCTTGAAACCCTTGAGATCATGAGTGATAAAGACCTTATGAGTGACATCCAAAAAGGAATCGAGGAATACAGAAAAGGAAAACTTGTTGACCTGGATGAAGTAGAGCGGTTGTTAGATATTGTATAGTATAAAATTTACTCCAATAGCTATTACGGCCCTCCAAAAACTGGACAAGAAAACAAGAAAACAGATCTGGAATAAAATACAGGATTTAAAATATGAACCACTAAAGAGGGGTAAGCAATTAACGGCTGCTATAAGTGAGTTTCGGTCGATACGGGCTGCCGGTCAAAGATACAGAATTATTTACAAAGTTATCGAAGATAAAGTCCTCGTAATTATAATCGCTGTAGGAATCAGAAAGGCAGGAGCCAAAAAAGATATCTATAACTTGTTAAAAAAATATATAAACCAGGGCCTAATAGATTAATTTCCAAAGCTTTCAAAAAATCAATATTCGATACCCCGCTGCGCTTTAATACCCGCTGCAAAGGGATGTTTGATGTTTTTCATCTCGGTTACCAGGTCCGCCGCTTCGATCAGTTCCGGGGATGCGTCTCTTCCGGTAATGACGAAGGTAGTCCGGCCCCGTGCCGGCGCCATTGCTTCGAGCACCTGCTGTGCCGTGAGTACATTATATTTGACAAGATAGGTGAGTTCATCGAGGACGATGAGGTCATATTTCTTCTCAGCTATAAGGGCGCAGGTTTTCTCCCATCCCTCTCGCGCCGCTTCGATGTCTTCTTCTATATTACTGCTTTTGGTGATCATCCCGTGGCCGAAGATAAAAAGATCGACCGAATCCAGCTCGGAGAGAAACCGGACTTCCCCGGGGCGGTTGCTTCCCTTTATAAACTGAATAAACGCCGCCCGCTGTCCGTTCCCGACTGCCCGGATTGTGAGTCCGACTGCGGCGGTTGTTTTTCCCTTTCCCTTACCGGTGTTGATGATAAGAAGCGGGTGTTTTGACGGCGCCATGGGCTAACTCCTGAACAGACTCGTGCTCTCTCTTACAATCAGCTCGGGCTGAATCATCTGTTCGATTTTTTCAGTTGTTTTAGTTTCAATGATATCGATCAGATGGTTCGTGGCAATCTCCGATATCCGGTTGTAGTAAATATTGATCGAGCTCAGTGCTATCATATAAAGGTCCGATACCTCGTTATTATCCACTCCGATAATAGCGAAATCCTTACCCGGTTTCAATCCGGCTCTTACCGCTTCATTCATCACTCCCATGGCGCAGAGGTCGTTCATACAGAAGATGCCGTCGTACTCTTTGCCGGAGCTTTTCATTTCCCGAAACGATTCCATGCCGGACGAAATGGAAAGACCGGAATCAAATAAAGCGAACATCTTATCGGAGTGATTCTGCTCCCGTACGTATCGTTCGAACCCTTCTTCCATAAACTTCACCGAACTGAAAACACCCAGTTCCTTTTTCGCATTGAGTACGGCGATCTTTCTGCAGCCGATTTCGAAGAGATGCTTCGCGGAGAGGTAGCCGGCGTGCCACCCGTCGTTTATGACGTAAGCGCCGTTATAGAACTCCGGCCGTGTGTCGACGACGATATGGGGAAGGGCGGA
>CAZKZZ010000161.1:0-5310 GCA_964557375.1 uncultured Spirochaetales bacterium
TCCGCTTCGACGGTAACATCCGGTTTCTCCTGCTCCCGGAAGACGATGAGCACTGTCCCTCCGAGGCCCCTCTCTTTAGGGACCGGCTGCGCGATAAGGTCGATGTACTGCTCTTCTCCGTTGGTCTTGACCCGCACGTGTTTTCGCACGATCGGTTCATGCTTTGCTTTTATCTGCCGCAACGCGGAGGAGAGTTCGGAACGGAGACCTTCCCGGGCCATTTTCAAAATGTTCTGGCTTGGATACCCCTCCGCCGGTTTGAGGTACTTCCCTGTATTTCCCGCTATGTACTGAATGACTCCGTTTTCTTCGATCAATACCGCAGGTGGGGCCACCTGAGAGAGAATATAGTCTTTTAATTTCGGCTCCGCGGTTTGCCCTCCGGCCGGAGCATGTTTGGTATCGGGCGTGGTGGTATGCTCCCGCATCTGTATCGGAGGGGATATGGGAAACCGAACGTTGTAGAGCTCTTTGGCTTTGAGCGGTTTCTTTTTGAATATCTTGGCACTCTTCTCGAGGGTATGGAAGATGTCCGAAAACCTGCCGATGGTCTCACTCGTGCCGAGGAGGAGCACTCCGTCTTTTTTGAGGGAATAGTGGAAGAGAGGAATAAGTCGCCTTTGGGCCTCACTGTTCAAATAGATGAGGAGGTTGCGGCAGGAGAGAAAATCGATATTGGTAAAGGGAGGGTCTTTTAAGAGGTCCTGCACCGAGAAGATGACCATATCTCTTATATCCCTCTTTATCCGGTAAAAATCCTCTTCCCGGGTAAAATACCGTTTGAGCCGTTCGGCACTTACATCTGCTTCAATGCTTGCCGGATACCTGCCGTAACGGGCCCTATCGACCGCGTGGGGGTTTATGTCCGAGGCAAAGAACTGCGGCGTCAGGTGGATGCCCATCTCATCGAGGGTTTCCTGGAAGATGATAGCCAGGGAGTACACCTCCTCTCCGGTGGAACAGCCCGGTACCCACACCCGAAGACTTTCATCCGAGCCGCGCTCTTTGAGCATCTCGGGGAGCACCTTCTCTTTGAGTACCTCCAGAGCGTCCGCTTCCCGAAAAAAGGAGGTGACCCCGATGAGCAGTTCTGAAAAAAGTGATTCGAGCTCATCCTCGTTCTGCTTTAAATAGCGGATGTACTCTTCCTCGCTTTTGATATCGTTTATGGAGATCCTCCGGTTGATCCTGCGGAGAATGGTGTTCTTTTTATAGAACGAAAAATCGTGACCGGTCTGTGTTTTGAGAAGGTTGAAGATCTTTTCTATACTGGAGAGGTCGGCATCTTCTATGGTCCTGTCCAGTTCGTAGTTCGATAAGTAATTGACGATTGACTGCGGTATTTCCGCGGGAGAAAGCACATAGTCGACGAGACCGGTTTCGATCGCACTCAACGGCATCCCGTCGTACTCTGCAGTCTGGGGTGATTGGGCGATGCAGAGCCCGTTATGGGCGTTGATCTCTTTCATGCCTAAGGTCCCGTCGGTACCTGTGCCTGAAAGGATAACGCAGGCCGCTTTCCGTTCCGCTTTCTTTGCTATCACCCTGAAAAATGAGTCAATGGGATGTAGTGCCCCTTCTTTGTTTTCCGGTTCTTCGAGGGTAAACATCTCCTTCTTGATTCCTATCTCCTTGCCGGGAGGAGAGATGTATATTCTGTTCCCTTCGATGGCCATTCCATCCTTGATGTTTTCTACTTTTATGTCCGTCTTTTTCTGGAGGAGCTCCCCGAGCATGCTGCTCTGGTCTTTCATCTGGTGCTGGATAATGACGTAGGCAATATCGGCAGAGTGGGGTACCGCGGTGAGAAACGCCTCAAGCGCTTTCAGTCCTCCCGCGGATGCACCGACCCCGACGATTGCGGGGAGGCTATACGTATCGTTATTGGTATTCATACTGTTTCCTTTTTCTAGGATACACCCTCGGAGGAGAGTACGCAACAGGCGGGGCGGATGTGGTAAGTACTGCAGGTGTCTCGGCGCAGCCACTGCTTAAGCGGCTAGCCCGGATGCTTTTTGGGAAACCGGATGCGGACCCCGTTGCCGAGACCCTTCGTTTCATTGGCGCCTGCCCCGGTGATAAAAGAGAGCTCTCCTTCGAGCTGTTCGGTCAATACGGTAACGAGTTTCATCCCGAGCGTTTCGACCAGCTGCGGGGCCGAGACGAGTTCTTCCGGAAATCCCCTGCCGTTGTCTTCTACGGTAAGTTCGACAGCGGTGCGTTCCCCGGCGGGTTCCGTACTGCCCGGTTGGAGCTCAGTAATCGAAACTGCAATCCGGTCATCTTCTCCGGGGTCGGGGAAGGCGTGCTTTAAGGCGTTGGTAATCAGTTCATTCAAAATGAGGCCTACCGGGACCGCCTGATTGATGGTAAGGGTTACATTTTCGACATTTGTTTCGATTGCAGGCTTCCTTGTCCTTGTGCTATGGAGGAAGGAGAGTTCATGTATGAGTGTTTGCAGGTAATCCCCCATATTGATTCCGGCCAGGGACTCAGACTCGTAGAGCTGGCGGTGTACTGCCACCATGGAGTTGATCCTGTTGCAGCTCGAAAGGAGTGCCTCCTCCGCCTGCTCCTGTGTGTTGATAGAGCCAGCCTGCAGACGGAGCAGGCTGGAGACGACGTTGAGGTTGTTTTTTACCCGGTGGTGGATCTCTTTTAACAGCACCTCTTTCTCACCGAGCTGCTGAGAAAGCTTTGCCTCGGTAGTTTTAAGCGGGGTGATGTCGTTTAAAGCGAGAAGGTAATGGAGTAATCCGGTCGGCCGGCGCTGAGGAAAAACGTTGAGCTGAAGGTGCCGCCCGTCTTTTCCGGAAGACCCGAGTGTTATTTCACACTGCTCACGGGTCCCCTTCTCCCTGCACCGTTTTATACATCTGGCAAACTCGTCCCGGTCTTCTTTCGCTATGAGCCGGGAGAAGGCTGTTTTTTTAAGGGACTGTTCAGGTGCTTCTAAAAGATTGAGTGCCTCTTGGTTCGCCTCTACGGCGAGGTGATCGCTGTTAATCACAACGTAGCCGACCGGGGCATGTTCGAAAAGTTCCCGGTACCGCTCCCAGGCTGCCCAGGCTTCTTCCTGGGACTCTTTGAGCTCCTCATTCTGCACTTCGAGTTCCATCTGATGGACCTGCAGCTCGTGGAGGAGGTTTTTTATCTTTTCGGTGTCCGGGCGGCCGGTATCCGATTGCACGTTCTGGTGTTCCGCGGATACGGCCTTAGCGGCAGATTGGCTCTCATCGCCGAGGGCTTCGAGAAGTTCTTCCGCTTTCCTGCGCAGTTCTCCGGACCATCTCCTTTTGTTATCCATTTTTTACTTATGACCTCCGGCCTTTATGAACATACTCATAATCCGGTTACCCCGTAAATAACCTAAACAGGTTATTTACCTTTGCAAACCACATCTCTACTTTTTATATAGTAGGAGAAGTATGTATGGATAAAAAAATCACTTATTTGAGGAATATGGCGGCAAAGCTTCGGATCCATTCGATCAATATGACCTCGGCTGCAGGGTCGGGGCATCCCACGAGCTGTCTCTCTGCCGCTGAAATCATGAGCGTGCTGTTTTTCGACCAAATGCACTACGACCCGTCCAACCTCGACTCTCTCGACAACGACGGGTTCGTCCTCTCCAAGGGGCATGCCGCCCCCATCCTCTACGCCGCGTATGCTGAAGCGGAAGCGTTACCGGTAACCGAGCTGGACGAGCTCCGTACCTTCGAGAGTCCGCTCGAAGGGCACCCGGTCCCGAGGATCCCCGGTATAAAAGCCGCTACCGGCTCGCTCGGTCAGGGGCTTTCAGTCGGGGTCGGCATGAGCATGGCCCTGCAGATGGATGAAAGCGGGAGAAACGTCTACGTTCTGCTCGGCGACGGGGAGATGGCCGAAGGAAACGTGTGGGAGGCGATGAACTTTGCCTCTTACTACGGGTTGAACAACCTCTGTGCCGTACTGGATATGAACCGGCTCGGGCAGAGCCAGGCGACCATGTTCGAGTGGGACAGAGAGACCTACCGCAAACGGGCCCAAGCGTTCGGCTGGAAGGTGGTCGAAGTGGACGGCCACTCCATAGAGGAGCTTCTCGGTGCGTTCGACCGATTTGACGGGGCCGCTGCGGGTGTAACCGGAAGCGGTGCCGCGGACAGACAGCGGCCCCTTCTCATTATTGCCGAGACGGCAAAGGGAAAACACGGCGGGTCCGCCGAAAACAAAGAGGGGTACCACGGAAAGCCGTTACCGGAAGAAGACCGGTCTGCTGTTGTAGAAGAACTGCAGAAGATGATCGAGCCGGTGGATTACACACCTGAGAACTTCATCACGGCCGCCCCGTATCAATCCTCCTACCGGGACCTCTCCCTTACGACTGATTACAGGTTGGGGGACAAAGAGGCAACCCGGACCGCGTTCGGTCATGCCCTGGTAAAACTGGGTGCCGAGGACCCCGCAGTGGTGGCACTCGACGGCGATGTAAAAGGGTCGACCCGGCTCAAGTTTTTCTTCGGCGAGTATCCGGACAGAAGCTGGGAGTGCTACATAGCGGAGCAGAACATGCTCGGTGCCGCGGTGGGGCTTGCCGCCTACGGCAAACGGGTGTTTGCAGCCTCGTTTGCAGCGTTTCTTACCCGGGCCCACGACCAGATCAGGATGGCCTCGTATTCCCGGGCCCGGATGGTGCTGGCAGGTTCCCACACCGGGGTATCCATCGGGGCGGACGGGCCCTCCCAGATGGGGCTCGAAGACGCGGCCATGATGCGTTCCCTCTTCGGCAGCGCGGTGGTAACCCCTGCCGACGCGGTCTCCGCGGAAAAACTCACCGCGGCCTGCGCCAACTACGAGGGGATATCCTATATCCGCACTATTCGGGGAAAGACCCCCGTCATCTACGGCAACGACGAAGCGTTTATAATCGGCGGGTCGAAGGTGCTCAGGAGTTCGAACCACGACCATGCCACCATCGTGGCAGCAGGCTACACCGTCTCCGAAGCGCTTGCGGCAGCGGAGGAACTCGAGAACGAGCATACAACGGTGCGGGTAATCGACTGCTACTCGCTCAAACCGGTCGATGAGGAGACACTCCGGAAAGCGGCCGAAGAGACCCGGATCATCATCACCGTAGAGGACCACTACCCCGAAGGGGGCTTAGCCGAAGCGATAGCCCCGGTGGCAGCAGGCTACGCCAGAGTGTTCCCGCTTGCCGTGACCAAGATGCCCCACTCAGGCCCTACCGACGAACTTATCGAGGAACAGGGCATCGATAAAGAGGGAATCAAGAAGAAGGTACGGGAGCTGTTAGGCACATTATGATGCTTT
>CAZKZZ010000161.1:5410-8686 GCA_964557375.1 uncultured Spirochaetales bacterium
GTAGCCGTCCATATCGGGCAGTCCGATGTCGATTATGGCATAATCGGGGTTGTTCGTGCCGGCAAAGGCGGCCGCGTCGGTACCGTTTTCGATAACGGTAACGGTGTACCCTTCTTCTTGCAGGGTCTCGCGGAGCAGTTCCGCAAAGTCTCTGTTGTCCTCCGCGATGAGGACGGTGCGGGGGACGGCCGTCCCGGGTGCCGGCTTTTCGCAGGCTTCGGTTTTGGAATCGGCTGATTCGGGTGCAGCCGGGCCGCGGGAGGACAGACCGTGAGTGGACGAATCATGAGCGGGAGCTTCACACAGGGGCAGCCGTATGACGAACTCGCTCCCTTTGCCGAGGCCTTCACTTACTGCTTTTACCGTCCCGCCGTGCAGTTCGGTCAGTTGTTTCACAACGGAGAGGCCGATCCCCAGGCCGGGTTCTTCGGTTTCTACACGGGGCCTTATTTCCAGATACGGTTCGAATATCATGGTAAGCTCTTCAGGTGCTAACCCGACACCGCTGTCCTTGACCGAAATAATTCCCACTCCGTTTTCCTGTTTTGCGGAAAACCGAATTTCCCCTCCTGCCGGGGTATAAAAAGAACTGTTTTTTAACAGGTTGATGAATATCTGCTGAAGCCGAACCGGGTCCGCCCTGACATACAACGGACCGTTAAGAGGCGAAACTACAAGCTCCTGCTTTTTGTTGGTGATAAGAGAAGATATCGATTCAGCGGCTTCAAACATCTGCTCTCCGATTTCTACGGTGCTGAACTGCAGGTCAATTTTTCCTCGGGTTATCCGGGATATATCGATGAGGTCGTTCACCAGTCTCTGCAGGTTTTTTACCTGCTTTCCCACCACTTGCTCGCACCAGACCAAACGGTCCGGGTCCGGTTTTTTGTGGACCAGTTCTAAGGCGGTAATGAGGGCCGCGAGTGGGTTTCTCAGTTCGTGACCGAGGACTGATAAGAATTCGTTTTTCTTCTTTGATTCCTCTCTTAGTTTCGCTTCCACGGTACGACGAAGTTTTAATTCGTCTCGAATCCGGTACTGCTGCTGTCTCGACTGAATCGAGACCCGAACCGCACTGAGAAGCTCTGCAGTATACAAGGGCCGCTCGAGTACCTGGAGCTGGGCTTTCTCGCCGATTTGTTCGATGAGTTTCCACACGTACGCGGGGTCGCCCCTGCTCGTGCTCACGAAAATAAGAGGAAAATTGGACCACTCCGGCTGTGTGGAGAGTGCGTTCTTGAGCAGGCTGAGGGACCTCCGGGTGAGCATTTCTTCGGTGATGATTGCAGCTTCCGAGTCTTCGCCGATATGGTTGATAAGATGTTGTACGGAGGTGAAAAGCGAGCATGAGATTCTCGATTCTGCAAGAATATCCGATAATACAGCGCTGTCGCCTTTCATCGGTACACAGAGTAGAATCCTGTGCTCGTTTGAGCGGGTGTTGTTGTTCACTCCTTTTTCCCAGACTGTTTAGTATTGTCCTTAGAAATCTCCGTTTAAGGGGTCTCCGGCAGAAATTCCCTGCGCGGTTATCAGCAATTCCCTCTCGAACTTCTCATGGGGACCGCAGCGCCGTTTTACCACGGAAATCAAGGTTCTCATTGTATGTTTGTATTCTACGAGACGGTGCCGTAATACGGTGTCCGCAATATAACTTACATCGAAGGGGTCTGAAGAAAACCCAGCAGTGTGTTTCTGGTGCGACATGATGAAAAGGGTGGTTATCTGTTTTTGATTGAGATAGCTCGAGAGTTCGTGGAGATATATGCTCAAATGCCTCTCTTCGGCCATTGCATAGGCGTAGCCGTTGAGACTGTCGATGATGAGCATAGTTACGCCTGCTTCGATCTGTTCCTGCACCATATGGCTGAACTCTCCGGGAGTCACCTCAGCGGGGTCGAGCTGGCGGAGGGCGATCAGCCCTTTTTTTTGGAGGGGGACAACATCGTATCCCACTGCCGCTGAGCGCTGCAGAAAGGTGTGGATACGCTCATCGAAGAGATACATGACCGCTTTCTCTCCCCGTTTCGCCGCAGCGATGAGACTTTGTGTCGCGAAAAGCGATTTCCCCGACCCTGAAGGGCCGATAAGAAGGATGCTCGTACCCCGGTCGAGACCGCCGCCGAACATCCTGTCAAAACTTTCGTTGCCTATACTCACTTGATTTTGGGGAATGGTTTCACGATGTTCAGCTGCAATAAGGCGGGGGTAACAAATGAGCCCACCGTTTACGATGCGGTAGTCGTGATATCCGGTCATAAAATCTTTGCCCCGGACCTTGGCAACCCGAATGTGTCTCCGGTCGGGCCCGTAGAGAGAAGTGCATAGGTCGAGCTCGATCACTCCGTGGACGATACTGCGGAGCGAGGCACTGTTTCCTTCCGGGATATCGGTGAGGATTACCGTACAGTCCCTTTCGAGAAAAAATGCCTTTAACAGCATAAGCTGGTTTCTATACCAGTGTTCGTCCTGGGCCAATACCCGTATTTCGGTCAAAGAGTCTATTACGAGCCGGCTCGGTTCTATCTCTTTAACCACTGAAAGCAGCTTTTCCATAATCTTGGGCAGTTCTACTTCCGCGGGATGGATAATGGACTGCTCGAATACCGGCTGAAAATGTGTACAGTCATGATGAAAAAGATTGACCTCGTCGAGCGACCAGTTGTGGGAGTCGGCAATTTCTCGAATTTCCTCTTCGGTTTCGGAAGTACCTAGATGGAGGACTTTCTCTCCTCTTCTTGCCCCTTCCAACAGGAACTGCAGGCTCATCGTAGTCTTCCCGCTGCCGCTCGCCCCCTGAACGAGATAGAGATGATTTGGCGGAAGACCCCCATCGAGTATGGTATCTAGCCCGATAACTCCTGTTTCGATAAGCTGTTTGGACATTCGACCCCCTCAATGATTATGATTGAGTATTAATGGGATGTCAATGACAAAAAATTTGTGGATGTAACTGTTTGGCATTGCCTTAAGCTATAGGCAGAGTCAACTCGAACGCATTTCCCCGGCCATTAGTATTTTCGATAGAAAGAGACCCGTTGTGGAGCTCGAGAATTTTTTGGACCAGGTAGTATCCGATTCCATTACTTCCGGAATTGCGTTTTATCGTAAAGCGATGGTTTTCATGGGCATAGGGGAGGAGGAGTTGATCGAGGATTTCCCCTTCGAAGGCAGCGCTGTTGTTCCAGATCCGTATGACCGCTTTACCGTCGACGGTTTCGGATTCCAATCCGGCCCTATGGTCCTGCTCGGTGAACATAATGGTGTTGTGGAGGA
>CAZKZZ010000162.1:0-8637 GCA_964557375.1 uncultured Spirochaetales bacterium
GCGGAATAGTGATAATTGGTGGTCTTTACAGTATAAAAGATATCTGGAAAAGATTTTAATTAAATCGGGAAAAGCCACAGCGGAAATGTTCGGTTATGCTGCAAGTAATTTCACTAAGTAGTATTTCGTGCATGAGAAACCTCTCCTTAAAAAGTAACGTTGTGGCAACTAACATACACCCCTACCCTTTGCTGCCTTCGAAAGAAGGCAGCATTTTTTTAATATAAAGTCGGAATAGAGCTTGTGGACAGCAATTTTAGCATTCACCGATAAAAAGACGGTGTTAAAAGAACCAGTACCGTGTAGATCTCGAGCCGACCTAAGATCATCACCAGGCTGAGCCAGACCTTAACATAATCGGGAAAAAAACCGAAATTACCGGTTGGTCCGACCTCGCCGAAACCGGGTCCAATATTGCCGATTACTGCTAAACTGGCGGTCAAGCTCGAAATTAAATCGGTATTACTCGAGGCAACGACAACGGTAGAAATAAGCACGAGTGCAACATAGGCCGTAACGAACCCTGCAATAGCTTTTCGCGTTTTTTCAGGTAATACCTGCCGGTTGTAATGAATGGTGAATACACCTTGAGGATGTATAATTTTTTTTATTTGCTGGCTGAATGATTTTGCCAAAATTGAAACGTGCATCATTTTGATTCCACCGCTGGTAGACCCCACACAACCGCCTATGAAAAGAGAAAGAAGAAGTACGCTTTGTGTCAGGAAAGGCCAGGTGGTGTAGTCGGCAGTCGCGAATCCCGTTGAAGTAAGAAGGGTTGCAACTTGAAATACACCTTTGCGAACAGATTCACCATACGTAGTAAAGACACGATAGCTGAAAAGCCCGGCTATAACAATTAAAATTGAACAACCCAAAAACAGTATATACGATTTTAACTCCGTATCCTGTTTTATTCTAGTGAAATCCCGTATGAACAATCTATAGTAGAGAGTAAAATTGATCCCCGATAGAATCATAAAAACACTTACTACCCATTCCGCATAAGGGTTATTAAAGGAAGCAATACTTCCATTTTTTGTCGAGAACCCACCTGTAGCAAGGGTTGCGAACGTGTGGGTAATAGCATCAAAAAAAGTAAGCCCCCCTGCCATGAGCAGCACGGTCTCAACTACAGTAAAACCGACATAAAAAAGCCAAAACACCTTTGCGGTGTGGGTTATTCTCGGTGTAACCCGCTCTATTTCAGGCCCCGGAGCCTCAGCCGCCATAAGCTGATACCCGCTTATTCCGAGAAACGGCAAAACGGCTACTGCCAGTACAATAATTCCCATTCCTCCAATCCAGTGCGTGAGGGCCCTCCAAAACAAGAGGGAATACGGAAGTGTTTCGACATCTGAAAATATCGAAGAACCGGTAGTAGTAAACCCACTCGTTGATTCGAACAATGCATCAACAAACCCGGTCACTGCTCCGGAGAGAAAAAACGGAAGGGACCCGGTAACACAAATGAGAATCCAGGTAAATGAAACCAAAACAAAGGAATCTCTATGAGTCAAACCCCTAGATGAAGAAGGGACAATTAAAAGCAAGCCGCCTGAGACAGCTATGATGCTTACAGCCGGAACAAGGAAGGGAAGGACAGTTTCATGAAAATACAGAGCAACCAGCATCGGCAACAGCATAAAGAGAGAAAATATAAGTAAGATAATGCTGAAACTTCTGACCAACCGAGGTACATTCATATCTCCTTATCTTCTTGCAGGAAAACATTTTGGACAACATAGACAAACTAAATCTTAATGGTATATTAATATTCTCGGATAAATCTTTATACAATTTTTATACATCATACGAACAATAATGCAAGGATGTATTAAAACGTGCTAAGCTTATGTAAAAGAGTTTTGATAAAATGAGCGTTAATAAAAATAACACCGGTATAATTGTGTGTATTAGTGCGGCCCCCTCATCAAAGAAGGTCATCCAGTATGGTGCAGAGATGGCAAAAGCTCTTAATACACAGTGGATTGGTCTTTATATTCAAACGGACGCTCACCATAAACTCTCTGACCGGGAAAAACGAACACTTCAAAATAATTTGAACTTAGCCGGATATTTGGGCGGGGACCTTATAACGATCAAAGGAGCTAGTATTGCGGATGATATTGCTCGTTATGCAAGAAGCAGGAGTATAACGACACTCGTTGTCGGAAAAAATCCTCGCAATAAAATATTACGCCTTTTAAGTTTACAAAAAGATACCTTTTCTCAAATCATGGAAAAGTACCCCTTTTTCAATGTGTATGTCGTACCAGGAAATCCTCAGGATTATACAGGGTATCAAGCTCTTCAGAAGAAGCGCTCGACACCTGAAAAACAGCAATTTTCTTTAAAATCAATTCTCATTTCTTTTGGTATTCTTTCCCTGACTTTCGGGGTGGGTTTCTTTTTCTATTCAGCCGGATTTAAAGACGCTAATATCGTGATGATATTCATACTTGCTGTTCTTTTTGTTTCCATTTCCGCGGGTAGAATACTTGGATTAGCCGCTTCCGTATTGAGTGTGTTGATGTTCAATTTTCTCTTTACGGAACCCCGTTTTACATTCGTCGTATACGATACACAATATCTACTAACATTTCCGGTTATGCTGATCGTATCACTAACTGCCAGTGAGTTGACAGTTAGAATGAAAAGAGAAACGATCAATGCCGCTGTCAGGGAAAGAAGAACCGAGTTTCTCTATAATGTTAGTCGGCAAATTCTAAAAACGATCGGTAAAGAAGAAGTAATTATCACCGTTATTGATTTTTTAGAAAACTTTATGAACCGCAGTTTTGTCTGTTTTCTGTCCGGAAATGACGGATTGGTTAAACCGTTTTATCCTCAAAACCAGATTTCCTCCTTATCAGAAACGGAACTTTCGGCTGTTCAATGGGTTTACACCCAAAGTATTTCTGCCGGGCGGGGGACCGATATAAAGCCGGATATCCAGGGCTTTTACGTGCCGCTCAGCAGCCGAGAATCAAATTTCGGAGTCCTTGGTGTTTTATTAAAAAATCACCAAAATGATTTAGACCCAAATCAGCGATCATTGATCGAAGCGGTAGCAGCTCAGTTAGCAGTAGCTCTTGATAGAGAAAGACTCTATAAAGAACAGGAGGAAATAAGGATAGAAATAGAACGTGAAAAAATGCATAGTAATTTGCTTCGCTCAATATCACATGATCTGCGGACACCGTTAGCGGCAATTGCCGGTGCAAGCAGTACCATTCTCTCCGGAAATATGAATATCAATGGTAAGGACACCAAAACACTTCTTAACGATATCGTAAACGATGCTACATGGCTGACGCAACTCGTAGAAAACCTGTTGAGCTTGACAAGAGCCGAAGAAGGTCAATTAGGTGTTTCTAGAGAGTGGGAAGTAGTCGAAGAAGTAGTGTTGAGCGTTATTGAACGGATGAGAAAGCGCGATATTAATCATAAGATAAAGGCGATTCTTCCTGATGAACCGTTTATGGCCTATATGGATCCGGGTCTTATTCAACAGGTTATTATTAATTTATTGGATAATGCTGTCCGTTACACTCCAAAAAGTGCCACTATTACAATTAGAATTGGCAAAACCAGCACCAGCATGTATATCGAAGTAGAAGATGATGGGCCGGGCATTCCTGCTTCGGCCATTTCTACTATTTTCGAACGGTTTGTGACTGTAAAAAAGAATAAAGGCCAAGAAAGAAGAGGCCTCGGACTCGGTTTGGCAATTTGCAAATCAATTGTTGAAGCCCATGAGGGGACGATAGACGTGGAAAATGTATTTCCTCACGGGGCCAAATTTCGAATAACATTACCTGATAAAAACAACAGCAATAATGACGGTGAAGAGCAGCTATGAAAAATAGACCTGCAGTACTTGTAGTAGAGGATGATTCTTCGGTCCGCAATTTTATTCGAACTTCATTATCATCTAACAACTATAAAGTAATTGAAGCGGAACTGGGGTGTGAGGCAATTTCTCTTACTGCTTCCCATATGCCCGATTTGATCATCCTCGATTTAGGGCTGCCCGATATTGACGGCATAGAGGTCATAAAAGAATTGAGAACATGGACGTCCATACCGATTATAGTTGTCTCCGCCCGAGGTCAGGAAAAAAATAAAGTCGAAGCATTAGATGCAGGTGGAGATGATTACCTTACCAAACCTTTCGGAGTTGGGGAACTTCTTGCAAGGATGAGGGTTGCCTTCCGTCATGTCTCTGTTTTACTGGAGAAAAACGGAAAACCACAAACGGAAATAAATATTAAAGGGTTGCATATCGATCTCGAAAAAAGAGAATTAAAAATAGACGGAAGACTAATTCATTTAACTCCAATTGAATATAAAATAATAATATTCTTAGCAAAACATGCTGGAAAAGTAGTAACCCATAAATCCATTCTAAAAGAGATCTGGGGGCCGGGCAGTACAGAAGAAAAACAGTATCTTCGTGTTTTTATGGCAACCTTAAGAAGAAAAATTGAGAGTGACCCGAGTCAGCCCGTATATTTAAAAACGGAAGTCGGGGTCGGATACAGACTTATCGAGGAATAATTTTACGCATTCGTCTTCATCTTCCGCATAAAAAACCGTTTCCCCCCGTACTCGGCTGTGGTAAGCCGCTTCTCCTCGAGCAGTTCGTCTACGATATTCCACTCCGCGTTGTTCCGCTTAAGGAACCCCTCGACATCGTCCTCGCCCATGGGATGGACCGATGTGATATTGAGAAGGTCTTCCTTAAGAGAGCCGGTTGAACCGAACTCTCCTACGGGAAATCCCAATAAATACTCGGTATTAAGTCCGGTGGAAGAGAATATCTGGAACGTCCGGTTTATAACATGTTCTTCGGGCGGGGTTACCCAGCTCACGGCAGGAGGACGGGTCGGCACGCCGATATAGGCGACATCGGGGGCGATGCCGGATATAAACTCTGCTGTCTTTTCTGTCTCTTCCTCCATGTCGTTTACCCCGGAGACAAGCATGGTCTCAGTTACGAGTGTACCGTTATACTCACCCGCAAACGACTTTAATCCTTCTAAAATTGATTCGAGGGAGAGCTTTTTATGGGGCCGGTCGACACGCCGCCACACCGCTTCAGTTACACTGTCCACCTTGCAGGAGACCCAGTCCGCCTTTTTCAGTGCATCCCGTACGTCAGGGTCCCCTAAAAGAGAGCTGTTTGTAATGACGGCGATCTTCGTGGGGAGAGCGGAACACAGCTCGATTTCATCCCCGAGTCTGCTGTCTAGTGTGGGCTCTCCGTCCGGAACAAATGTAGAGAAGTCTACGGTCTCCGATCTTTTTTTCGTCTGCTCGAGCCGCTCCTCGAGCTCGTTGTAGAGCTCCGCCGGTTCAAAAAAAGGTTCCCGCTCCACCGTCATACGGTCCGCGCGGCCTAACTGACAGTAGATACACGAATAGGAGCATATTTTAGGCGGTATGTTATTGATCCCTAAGCTCTGACCGAGCCTCCGTGACGGTACTGGTCCGAATATATGCTGCATAATGTTCCTCCTTCTCTTTCCTTCTACCTGGAAAAAAGGATTTCGTAGGCATCGATTGCAATCTGCAGCTCCTCATTGGTGGGTACTACACAGATCGCGGTAGGTGAATAGGCAGTTGAAATAACTCCCGGACTCGATCCGTTTTCTAAGTTTTTCCGGTAATCGAGGAATATCCCTAAATTTTCCAGACGGTGGCAGATCCTCTCCCGCATCCTCGTCCCGTGCTGGCCGATCCCGCCGGTAAAAACGAGAATATCGGTTTTTACGATGTTTGCCGCGTATGCGCCGATATATTTTCGAATACGGTATGCATACACCTCGAGCGCTTCGACGGCATGTTTATTCCCCCGTTCCGCGGCAGCTTCGATATCCCGGAGGTCGTTGGAAATACCTGATATTCCGAGCAGGCCTCCCTTCTTATTGAGTATCTCCCCGAGTTCTTCATGGGTGTAGCCCCGTTCTAACAGATAGAGCACGATTGCAGGATCGAGGTCCCCGGAACGGGTCCCCATAACCAATCCCTCGAGAGGCGTGAATCCCATCGAGGTGTCGATAGATTTCCCGTGGGCAATCGCTGTAATGGAAGCACCGTTTCCTAAGTGACAGGAAATGACATTCGTATTCTCGATTGACCGCTTCATCAGTTTTACCGCTTCAGTGGAAACGAACCTGTGGCTGGTGCCGTGGAAGCCGTAACGCCGTATCCGGTACTTATCGTACAGTTCGCGGGGAATGCCGTAGAGATAGGCTGCAGCAGGGAGGGTTTGATGAAAAGCAGTGTCGAATACCGCGACCTGACCTTTTTCCGGAAGGAGTGATTCAATCGCCTGTATTCCGGTCAAATTTGCAGGATTATGCAGGGGGGCAAGTTCGATATTTTTTTCAATGGCTTTTTTTACATTTTCTGTGATAACCACCGACGATGAGTACTCTTCTCCTCCGTGTACGACCCGGTGTCCAATTCCGTCGATTTCATCAAAATCATGGAGAAAGCCCCGTTTTTCATCGGTGAGCACATCCCGGACCAGCTCCATCGCCCGGTTGTGATCAGGAACCGGTTCCTCTTTTTCGTATTCGCCGTGGATCGAACTCTGATGGACGAGTCCGGACTCCTCTCCAATCCGTTCGACAAGACCTTTTCCGAGACTCTTTCTTCCCGGCATAAGAAATACTTCATACTTGAGTGAGGAACTCCCGCAATTGATAACGAGAATTCGTTTATCGCGATTGTTGTTGGATTTCTGTTTCATAGGGGTTTAGCGCTCCGCGGCTTTCTCTATTACACGAAACTGCTTACTGCGTCTCCGTTCGTGGAGTACGGATTGTACGTACAACGCTATAGAAGCCTCGTCGAGGCCGCAACTGTTTAGGAGCTGACTCCTGGATGCGTGAGGAATAAAGGTATCGGGGACCCCCTTGCATCGGAAATCTACAGGAACTTGGTGCCGTTTGCACAGCTGCAAGATATGCTCGCCGATACCGCCATGCTCCGCACCGTCTTCGAAGCAGAAGACGGTTTGATACGATGAGATTATTCGAATCAGATAATCTTCATCGATCGGTTTAATGAATCGAAGATCGTAAACATCAGTGCCGATTTTTTCTCTGCTCAATCGGTCGGAGGCTTTGACTGTTTGTGCAAGAAGGCCGCCGACACCGATGAGCAGGTTAGGATTATCGTCTCTGCGGAGAAATACACCCCTGCCCGGTTCAACCGGCACTGCCGTCTCCGGAAAAGAGAGACAGACATCTCTCGGATACCTGATAACGAAGGGAGAGTCCAGCTTTACCCCGTAATCGAACAGCTGTTCCATATCCTCCATCGAACCCGGAGCAGTTATTGTAACACCGGGTATGCTACGCAGAAGAGGGACATCATAGACCCCTTGATGAGTATCTCCGTCACTGCCGACTAGCCCTGCCCGGTCGAGTGCCAGCATCACAGGCTGTTTCTGCAGGGCGACATCATGGATGAACTGGTCGACCGCTCGCTGCATAAAGGTGGAATACAGTGCTACCACAGGTTTCATCCCCGCAAGGGCCAGCCCGGCACTGAATGTTACCGCGTGCTGCTCGGTAATGCCGACATCGAAGAAGCGGTCAGGATACCTGGTTTCGAAAAGAGAGAGACCGGTCCCCTTGGTCATGGCCGCGGTAATTGCGGCGATTCTTTTGTCCTTTTCCGCATGGTGCAGCAGAGATTTGGAGAACGCCTCGGTAAAGGTAAGGGCGTCTTTTTTATCGATTTTACCGTCTACGATGGAGAAAGGAGAGACACCGTGATAGAGAGCGGGATCTCCTTCCGCGTGTTCATAGCCCTTCCCTTTTTTAGTCACCACATGGACAACAATCGGTTTTCGAAGCTGTTTGACGTTCTTGAACACCGAAATCATGAGAGGGATATTGTGGCCGTCGATGGGGCCGACATATTCGAAGCCGAGATCGGCAAATATGTTTTCTTTGAAAAAGACAGCTTTGAGCCCTTTTTTCAAACGGACCACCATGTGGAACAGTTTTAATCCGAAATAGGGGATACCTTTAATGGTAGAATCGATCTTGTTTCGAATGTCCTGATAAAAATTGGTAGCTATAAGGCGGCTCAGGTAAGAAGAAAGAGCTCCCACATTTGGAGCAATAGACATATTATTATCGTTGAGGATGATGATAAGATCTTTTTGAAGATGCCCGATGTTATTGAGCGCCTCGAAAGCCATACCGCCGGTAAGTGCTCCATCACCGATAACCGAAATGACCCGTCCGTCTTTGCCGGTCAGCTCCTGTCCCACCAGCAGACCGAGACCGGCTGAAAGAGACGTGGAAGAATGGCCCGTGTCGAGAATATCATGCCGGCTCTCACTGCGCTTGGGAAATCCGCTCAACCCGTCTTTCTGCCGGATCGTATGAAACCGATTTTGCCGTCCTGTCACCAGCTTATGGGTATAACATTGATGTCCGACATCCCAAATCAATTTGTCCTTCGGTGAGTCAAACGCGGTATGCAGGGCCAACGTGAGATCAACTACCCCCAGATTCGAGGCGAGGTGTCCGCCGTTCGTACTTACGACGTTAATTATCTCTTCACGCACCTCTTCCGCCAGCTGAGAGAGCTGTTCTTCGGTCAACA
>CAZKZZ010000163.1:0-8610 GCA_964557375.1 uncultured Spirochaetales bacterium
ATAATACACATTACGTAATATTTCAATAAATATTATTAAATTTGTTGGACATATATCACAATATGTGTTATAATTACGATAGAAATCACAGCAAATGAGGTATGGTATGAAAAACAAGAGAAAAAAAGAGAATAATACGGTACCAATCGGATTGAGCGATATCGGACTGTATATACCGAGAAAAAAAATGGAACTCGAAGAATTGACCACGGAACGAACCTTCGAAAATCCGAAACTGTACCGGCACTTCAACCGGGCCCGGAATTTCACCAGTCAGGAATCAATCCGGTATCCGGAGATCTGGGAAGACACAGTAACCATGGCAGCAGAAGCTGCACGGGAAGTGCTGCAGAAGAGGTCCCCGGAAGAACTGCAGAAACTGCGTTACTTGGTTGCCGGAACAGAAACCGGTGTAGACCATTCTAAACCGGTTTCAGCGTATGTAGAAGGGATGCTCCAGGATGCCGGTTTGAACGTTCCGAACTCACTCTCGAGTTTTCAGGTACAGCACGCCTGCGCCGGAGGGACAATGGCGCTGATCAGTGTTGCATCCATGCTCTCCATGAGTCCGGACGGTGATGAATCAGGCTTGATCTTGGGCTCCGATATAGCCCGTTATGAAACGGCCACAACAGCGGAAATCACCCAGGGAGCAGGCGCTGTCTCGCTCTTAGTAGAGAAAAACCCAAAACTGCTCGAACTCGATCTGACGACACCCGGGTACTGCTCAAAGAACGTGGATGATTTTTTCAGACCCTTGGGATCAAAGATCGCCCAGGTTAAAGGACGTTACTCGATGGATTGTTACATCGACAACCTGAAGGAAGCTGTCGAAGACCATGCAGGACGGAAAGGGACGACCTCGGCAGCACTGCTAACCAGCACAGACTATTTCGTCCTTCATGCACCGTTTAAGACCATGCCCGAACTGGCCATGAAAGCCCTTCTCAAAGACCACTTGGGGCTCGTTAACGGACAGACAGAGAGTTTTTTGGAATCACGCGGTCTCTACAACGCCGTCGACCCGATCGGGAAAATAGGGAACACCTATTCAGCCTCTCTGTATGTAACCCTCATCAGCCTGCTCAAGCGGGAGTATGAGCGGATCGGCAGAGACATAGTCGGTAAAAAAATCATGCTTGCCTCCTACGGGTCGGGCAACACGATGATCGTCTATTCCGCTAGGGTAGCTGAAGGGGCGCCCGAGGTAATCAGTACTTGGGACCTTGACGAGAAGATCAACGCAGGAGAAGTAGCAGCGATAGAAGAGTATGAAACCTGGGTCGCCGGACCTTATACCGGCAGCGAATACAACGAAAGAATCGCCGAAGCAGCAGTACCGTGCGGATCTTTCTATTTATCAAACATAAGGGAGGACGGATATCGTGAGTACAGTGTTAAAACAGCAGTCGCTGATGGAGTCGAGGAAAGCAAAGCATCTGACAATCTGCACGAACCCGCAGAAGTATTCTGTTGAAGGGAAATCACCCCATTTCGAGGGGATCCATCTCGTGCATCAACCTCTGCCCGAAATCAATGAGGCGGAGATAGACACATCCCTGGAGTTTTTAGGCTCGCGGATAGAGCTCCCCATGTTCATCTCCTGTATGACGGGCGGATCGGAGGGGGGCTTCGAAGCGAATAAGAACCTGGCCCGTGCCGCCGAACAGCTTGGTATACCGGTGGGACTCGGGTCAGTGCGCGTACTCTTCGACCATCCGGAGCTGTTTCACCATTTCCACATCAAACAGTTCGCCCCGAGTGTCCCTGTTCTGGCCAATCTCGGTTCGGTGCAGGTGCGCGACCGCAGCCGTTCTCAGATTATAGATCTTATCGAGTGGCTCGAGGTACAGAGTTTAGTCGTACACTTGAACCCCGGACAGGAGATGTTCCAGCCCGAAGGTGACCGTGATTTCAGAGGGCTCAAAGAAGCGTTGGCAGGACTTATCGAGGCGAGTCCTGTCCCTATCATCGTAAAGGAAACAGGATTCGGTATTCCCCTGCCTCTCATTCAGGAACTTATTAGTTTGGGGGTTGCCTACGTGGACATTGCCGGTTCGGGCGGGACCAATTGGATTTCAGTCGAGTCGTACCGCGGGCCCGACGAAATGCAGCAGTCGGCGGCGGAGTTCGACGATTGGGGTCTTCCCACCTCCCTGATTTTGGCTTCACTGGCCCGGACCGATCTGCGGGGCAGCGGTTCCATTCTCGCTTCGGGCGGCTTGCGCTCGGGGATGGATATAGTAAAATCCCTGGTGTTAGGTGCCGAGATGGCGGGGATGGCTCTTCCCTTTATCCGTGAAGAGCGTTCCAACGGAACGGAAGGGGTAATCCGTCGCGTAGAAGAGCTTAAGAGCACGCTTCGTTCGGCTATGCTTTTAACCGGGTCACATGACCTCGAGGCACTGAGGCAGCAGCCGTATTGGCTGGATGGGGAGTTCAGTAGAACGGTCGAATCGTTTGCAGCAACAATGGGTTTGGGAGTGTGGGTGTGATTCTCACACGCTCAGCGCAGATACGATCTGCTCCGCGCTCTCCGCATACAGGTCCGCACCTACCTTCTTCCACAATTCCGGGTCATGATTGAACACGAGCCCGCCCACCGCTATCCGTATCGGTTTGGGAAGTGAAGAATTCCGTACAGCCCGGATGAGAGTGGTTACCGCGTTTACGTGGTAGGGCATGGCGGCAGAAATACCCAAAACATCGGCCTGATGTTCCTTAAGCGCTTTGATCACACTCTGTGTCGGCAGATTGTCCCCTAAATAGATCGATTTCCATCCGTGGACGGACAGAATATCGGAAACCATCCGAATACCGATATTGTGCTGCTCTCCGCTTACCGATAACCCGACAAAAACAGGGCCGTCGTTCATTCCGTTAGCATTGGACATCGCCCGTGCCATGATGTCCTGGACCACTTCGGAGAAGTAATGCTCCTCACTCACATCAATTTCTCCGCTCTCCCACAGGGAGCCGATCCGGTAGAGGGCGGGTTGGAGTATCTTCATATACGCCCGGGTGATATCGGTCTTTTTCTGCAGCATCTGCATGACCAGCTCCTCCGCTTCGCCTGTTTTTGTTTGAAGCACGAGATCGACAAACGTTTCTACTTGTGGATCAAGCGAAGCCAGGACGGGCTCAGTTGCGGCGGTGTCGGGGGCATCGTGGCCGATATGAGTGGTCCTTCCTAACAGGTAGTCTGTGGAAACACCGAAGAAATCGGCGAGTTTCCGGAGCATCTCCTCGTCCGGAAACCGTATCCCCTGTTCGTAGTTGGCGATGGTAGACTGGGCCACATCGAATATTTCAGCGAGGTCTTTCTGCCGCAGACCACGTTCTTTTCGAATTTTTTTAAGCTGCATACCGAATGTGTTCATATGTATAATATAACACAAAACGATATATTATGCTACACAAATTGAAATAATTATTAAAATCTATCCACATGCCCCCCATATACCATCAATAAGGAAGAAGTGAGAAATCGGGCATGTATCCGTGAATCCGGTAGGCCCGGAATCCTTCCGCATACTTTACACCGCACTGCAGTCCTCTGAACTCGCTCAAGATGCGGCAATGATCGGTAAAACCGTGGATCTGGAACGTGTCCATCCAGGCATACTGGCTCTCATGGCACGACAAAGCTTTTATCTTTTCATCCCATTCTTCGGTGATGTCGATGTACACTTCCGGGTGGAACCCGACCCCGGCAGCAGTGTCCCAATAGAACAGAGAGGGACTTTTCGTAAGGGGTGGTTCATCGGCGGGGACGTTTTTCCCGGGGAGGGAGAGCATTACCCTGCCTACTACTTCTCCTGTCTTATTGTGGTCCGTACTCATGTCTCCAGGATAGTTGGTAAAGATCACATCCGGGTCTGCCCACCGGATCACATTGATGATGTCCCGCCGCAGCTGCGGGCTGTCCTGCAGTCCCTCATCATCGTAGCGGAGAAACCGCACTTCCGCATCATAATACTCGGCTGCTTTAATCTGCTCCTTCTCCCGGGTTGCCGCGATCTCTTCACGGGAGTCGATGATATTGGACCCGATATTCCCGCTTGTAGTAAGGGCGAGCTTTATAGCGGCCCCTCTTTTTTTATACTTTAGTAGCGTTCCTGCGCACAGAACTTCGATATCGTCGGGATGTGACCCTATGGCTAATACATTCATGTTTGTTACTCCTATTTCATCGGAATAAACAGTATTCCGTATATTAGTAAAATTCAACCTATGTCACGGATACCGGTATCCGGCGGTATGTTCGGTAACGATTATTTGGGGATTTTTAGGATCGACTTCGATTTTTTTTCGAAGCTGGGAGATGTGCTGGTCGAGGGTGCGGGAGTTCGGGATATGCGAGACTCCCCAGCCGGCGTTGTAAATCGAATCTCGGTCCAGCACTTTTCCCCGGTTTTCCGCAAAGAGTGCAAGAATCTTTATGTCTTTCGAGCTCAAGGCTATCGAGGCCTTCCCCCGCAACGCTTTGAGCTCGGCAGGCCGGACTTCGAGGTCCCCTATGGTAAAAGGTTCCATACTGCTCGCCTTACCCGATTCGCTCTTCTTCGTCCTCTCCGTCCTCCGCATGACCGCACGAATACGTGCCGTCACCTCCCGCACCCCGAACGGTTTGGAAATGTAGTCATCCGCTCCCAACTCCAGCCCGAGCACTTTATCGATCTCTTCCGACTTGGCACTCAGAAAAATGACCGGCACCTCGGGGTCCTCCTTTCGGACGAGTCTGCACACCTCATATCCGTTTTTCCCGGGCATCATGATATCGAGGATGACAAGGTCCGGCCGCTGTTGAGAAAACAGTGTGATTGCAGCCTCCCCGTCCTCTGCCGCCGTTACCAAAAAACCCTCGGATTCGAGAATATCGGTTAGCCCTTCGCGGGTAAACTGATCGTCTTCAGCTATGAGTATTTTCATGCTGTATCCTCCCATTACGGGGCGTATCGCCAAGCGGAGTGTCGAGGGTCAAAACAAATGTCGTTCCTTCTTTCGAGCTCTCTATGTGGATTCCTCCTCCGTGCAGCTCGGCAAGATTACGCACGATTGCTAGCCCGATCCCGGTTCCGGCCGCACTGTCGGTGAGTTTATTGCTTATTCTATAGAACGGCTTGAACACCCGCTCACGCTGTGCAGGGGGAATACCCGGCCCCCGGTCCGAGACTTTTATCGTAGTCGTGCTGTTCTCTAATTTCGACGAAATACCGAGGTGTTTACCGGCAGCGGCATACTTTTCCACGTTGCTGATCAGGTTGCTTACCATCTGCTCGAGCATATCGGTGTCGATAAGAACTTCATCTTTACTGCTGAGGTTGAGTTTGGTCTCGATTCCTTTTGCATCGAGTGATAGGCGGAAATTTTCCACGACCGTTTCGATTACCTCATCAACAACAGCAGAAGTTTTATGAGGCGTATTACCGTTTCTCTGCTGTTTGGCAAAGGTGAGGACGTTGCCTATCAGTCGGCTCAGCCTCCTGCTCTCACCCGCTACGATCCCCAGATAATCTCGGGACTTCGAATCGGTTTGGTCGATACGGCCCTCGAGCAGTTCCGCGTACATTCTGATATTGGTAAGCGGTGTCTTCAGCTCATGAGAGACCTGGTTTACGAAGCTAATCCTCTGCATGGCCTCTCTCACCTCTCTCGTACTCTCTCTGTAGAGATACACCGCTAGAGCGATCATGGCGATTATTACCAGGGCGATTGGGGCGACAATTGTCAGGTACCTGCCCCCACTACTCACTGCAAGGCCGGGATTCCCAAAGTATTTGAGCCGCCAGGAGGAAAGCGGTGATGCTGCGGGGACCACCGACACGGGCTCCTCCCCCGGTTCAGGAGAATAGGAGCCCCATTGATAGAAAACGGTGTTGTTGACATCCGTTATTACAATACGGAACTGTTCGGGATTTTCAAAATCGGTGTCTGGAAGATACCGTATAAGACGGGAGAAGACAGATGATCGATTCAACTCTGTCCCGAAAACGGCAGTGCTGTCTGCTTTTGTTCCATTGTATTCCTGCGGCTTGTATTCCTGCCAGTAGATGAAATTGATCCCCTCCCCCAAGTACCAGGTAAACCACCCACGGTCATCGGTCGGAACCCCTTCACCCTCGGCCGGTTCGAGAAAGAGACCGGCCGATGGAGCTATCTCGCGGACCCGTACTAAAAACTCCTCTTCCCTTCGACTCATTACCATCCCCTCTGCCGGATAGGCGAGCTCACCGTCACCGCCGATGAGAAACACCTGCCTGATGAGATCGTTCTCCCGTGTAATCCGGCGTATCCGCTCCACCTCTGCATCGGTGAGGCCGGGCAGCTCCCGGAGCTCATTTTCGAGAGAGAGAAAAAACCGCTCGATCTCCAGATTTACGGCTTCAAGACGCCCCAGGCAGGATTGCCGAAACTGGAGCAGGTCCCGCTCCTTCTCGGCCCGGAAACTGACAACACCCAGCCAGCCCAAAAGGCCGGCCGGGACGATGGTAAGTATTAAGAAAACGATGATCAGTTTTTTCTTCACACTACGTAATTAATAGTTCTGTTGGTTCTGCGTGTCAAATGCCTCGGATTTCATACGCTTTCGGTTAGCCGACCAATCAGTTTCATCTTCGATAACCTCCGCATCCTGTTCGTTCATAAGGCCCATTCCCTGGAGCTCTTCGGATTCCAATTCCCGGGCTTCCTGATAGAGATACTCCGTGTTCTCCTCGAGGAGCTGCTGTGCTTCTTCGACTCTGCCTTCATCCCGGAGCCGGATCGCCTGCTCCGAGGTTTCCGTAGCAATCTGCTTTACCGCCTCTACCAGGGTCTCCTTGTCCTTGTTCTGATCGACCTCGTTCCGTGAACGGGTAAACGAGACCTGGGTCCCCGATGCGAGACTTTCGGTTTGTTTGGTTTCCAGATTATTATAGTTGATTCGAACTGAAGCGATATCGACCCTGGACCCAGCCCGAAAAGGCGGTACATCGAGTTCTATAAGTACGTACTTCTCCTGATTGCTGTACAGCTGTCCGATAGTGGTATAAACCTTGTTACCGTAAATCTCGGCCTCGCGCCCGAGAAGCCTCAGAGGTGTAATCCCCTCGCTGCAGATGATCTCTATTTCCACATCCTGTGCCACCACCGAGAGGATATCGTTGAACTCGTACTGAAAGATCCGGGTAAGATCTCTGTAGTTCTCAACAAAGGCGTGATTGCCGTCACTTCTGCGGGCAAGCTCGACCATGAGATCCTCATTGTACCCGAGTCCGAGCCCAATCGTGGAAACCGAGACACCGGTCCGCTTAAGAGATTCACCGAGATTCCCCAACGCCATTGGGGAGTCAGGGCCCACATTTGCCAGTCCGTCGGAAAGCAGGATGACCCGGTTTACTTTGTTTTTATCGAGGAACTTGTACACCTCATCCGCACCTTTGCTCACCCCGGCGAAGAGCGCCGTGGACCCGCCTGCGAAAATCGATTCGATCCTGCGGTTGATGTAGCCTCTCTCCGATACTCTGGTTGCCGGGACCAGGACCGATACGGTGTCCGAGTAGGTGACGATCGAGACGATGTCCCGGGGTTCGAGCATGCTTACCGCAAGCATGGCCGCTTCTTTGGCACGGACGATCTTCTCCCCTTCCATGGAACCGGAACGGTCGAGGACGATGGCGACATTGGCCGGGGGACGCTCCGCCGATGTCTCGAGCTCGAACCCGGTCAGGCCGACTTTGAGGAACACACTCTGCCTTTGGTCTGCAATCAAGTACGGGTTGGATACAGATACCTGCAGATCAACGCTCCTTGCAAAAAGAACAGTTCCGCAGAGCATCATAATAAGTGATACTACAATCATTTTTTTCTTCATGGTTCTCTCCTTACAGTAGGTTTTCATATCTATAACCTACCCCCGGCTGCGGAATGTTTGGTCAGATCATTGTAAATCAATTGTAAAAAAAATGTCAGTTTTTAATGCTCTTCTCCAGACTGCATTGTCTCCCACAGTTCCTTATTGAATGGTGCCCGTCTTCCGGGGCAGTCCTCGCGGTGGCAGAGCTCGCAGGTTTCGAAGCCGACCTCGTTGGGAAATCGGATTCCGGAGACCGTTTTATTCGGTTTCATCAGGGACGATTCAGTCAAGGTGACCCCGATCAGCCCCTCAACATCACCGAAAAGAGAGAACAGCTTTTTTTGCTGTTCAATGGGCCAGACTGCTGCATCTCCCGAGCCCGGATTCATGGTGGACGTTTTCCCCAGTTTGTATTTCTGCTGAAGCAGGTCTCTCAGGTACAGCCTGCTCGCTTTTAGCATTTCCTCTTTTATACAGTCGAGCCAAAAGTTTTTAAGAAAATCGCCCTCCGAGAGATCTGCGTCATCTATCTCATTGCCGCAGGTTACAATATAGGGGAACACCCGGCCTATTCCCTCCAGATTGGTCCTGAGCACCCGGCTTTCGAAGGTGACCCCGTCTATAGTTACCGTATCCTCATCCCTCATCTCGATGTATGACTCTTTGTAGACCGCCTTCGGATTGCCGACCTCCTCGGCCCGTCCTACGAGCCGGTGAAAATCGTCCGCCTCCCGGCTATCCGGTTTGATGTGCATTCTTCCTGTCAAATGATC
>CAZKZZ010000164.1:0-8489 GCA_964557375.1 uncultured Spirochaetales bacterium
TACAGATGTGATTATCAGAAATATCATGAGTATTAGCGGTATACCATGCAAGAATATATTTTTTTACTCCTTCCACGGAGCAATGATTCGCTCTAATCCCATGATGATTTCGCCAAACAGTACTCCTAACAGAGAAACTGTAGCCACCATGACAAATACCATGTCTATCCGGTAATAATTACTGTAGGTCATAATCAGTCCGCCCATACCGGTTACGGCAAAGAGAAGCTCCGCAATGATCATCCCTTTGACGGCCCGGCTCGATCCGATCCGCAAGCCGGCAAATACATACGGCAGAGCATCGTAGAATACAACCCGCTTGAAAAGCTGCCACCGTTTCGCACCGAACGAAGTAGCTACCTCGATGAGTGTCGGGTCGACGTTTTTGACACCGGTATATACATTGATCGTAATCTCGAAAACGGCAAAGAGAAAGACCGCAATAACTCTCGGTAGTAAGCCAATGCCGAACCAAATGATCATGACCGGTACCAATGATGCTATGGGAATTACATAAAAGGCCGAGAGAAACGGGTTGGTAACGAGAGCAACCGGTTTACTCCATCCCATCAGATATCCGACAAAGATGCCGACAAATGCCGCTAAAAAGTATCCCATTGCGAATGTGGAAAGACTTTCGGAGATAGCCCGCCAGAATTGCGCGCTCGTATACAGCTCTGCTCCGCCTTTTATCATTGCAGAGGGCGGGGCCAGGAAGAACGGGCCCACCTGTTGTCCCACGATTTCCCAAATCAGAAATATCAACGCCAGAAGCCCGATCTGTATGAGCCGCTCCCGCCTGTTCGTCGGTGCCGTACCTGATTTTTTACCCAATTTTGTCTTAACCATCTACTTCCACCTCCCGGGACGCTTCGTCGATAAGTGTCGTCAGCCGCTGTTTCATCTCCAGCATCTTCGGGTCTCCGATAAGCTCACTTCGGTGACGGGGGCGGGGAAGCGGGTTCTGAATAGCCTGCTGATATCTGCCCTTACTGAGAATGATAATCCGGTCCGAAAGCAGGATCGCCTCGTCTATACTGTGCGTTACAAATAGGACCGTCTTCTTGTGGTGCTCCCAGAGGGTAAGCAGGTCATCCTGGAGCTGTCCCCTGGTAATGGCATCGAGTGCTCCGAACGGTTCGTCCATCAGCAGTATCTGCGGTTCAACCGCTAAGGCCCGGGCAATACCTACCCGCTGCTGCATACCGCCCGATATTTCATGGGGGTAGTAATCGATAAAATCACTCAACCCTACCATTTCGATAGCATCGAGTGCCTTTTGTCTTCTTCCGGACTGAGCGAAATTCCGTAACTCCAGTGCAAACTCTACATTCTTCAGCACTGTAAGCCACGGCATGAGTCCGATCATCTGGAAAACCATACCCCGTTCAGGACCGGGTCCCATGACCGGCGTGCCCGCGATGGTTATCTCCCCGCTCGTCGGTTTGATAAGCCCTGCAATAAGCCGGAGAAACGTTGTTTTTCCGCAGCCGCTGGGGCCTATAAAACAGATGAACTCTTTGTTGTAGATTTCCAGCGAAAAATCGTCGATGGCTTTTGTTTCGAGGTTTCCCCGTCTTTTGCTCGACGTCTGGAAGACCTTTGTGAGGTTATTGATTTTCATGAGTACCAGACTATCTACGCCTGTATTTCCGGCTTCATTCATGTGCATACCCCTAATTTTGGATACCTCCCTATCAGATTTCAATCCTGAATAATAGCATACATCCTATTCATTGTATGTTAGTATACAGATATTTGCAAGTAAAAAATTAATATTTAGTTTCTATCAATTATCTCCCCAGCGGGAGAAGAGTTTATGTGAAATCCCGATACTGTCGAGAATTTTACCCACCGTATAATCGACAATATCCATGATCCCGGATGGACGGATATAGAACCCGGGAACGGGAGGCAGGATGACAACCCCGGCTCGGCTCAATGTAAGAAGGTTCTGCAGATCTATGGTACTAAACGGTGTTTCTCTCGGAACAACGATTAGCCTCCGTTTTTCTTTCAAGGTTACTTCCGCGGCCCTGATTATGAGGCTGCTGGAAAACCCACTTGCTATACCGGCAACACTTTTCATGCTCGCCGGGACGACGATCATACCGCCGGTAAGAAAAGAGCCGCTCGATATAGCCGCGGCAAGATCCATGTTGGAATAGTGGTAATTTGCGAGATGTATAACATCTTCAACGGAATAATCGGTTTCCATGGTGATGGTCCGTTCTCCCCACTCGCTTATTATTAAATGGGTTTCGATATCGGTGGTCGAACGCAGCACTTCGAGAAGTCGGATTCCGTAAATAGCGCCGGTTGCACCGGTCAATGCAATAATTAATCGTCTCATTTCTGTAATGCCTTCCATAAACGTTCAGGTGTCACCGGTATTTCAGTAAACTGTATTCCTGTAGCATCAAAAACAGCGCCAATAATCGCCGGAACAATCGCAAGCATACCTCCTTCTCCAATTCCTTTTGCTCCCCGGTATCCGGGACCGTCGTGATTTTCCTGAAATACAGAAAGGTGCTCTTTTGGTATATCACAAATAGTGGGAATACGGTAATCCAGGGAACTGCCGTTTGTAATTTGCCCGTCAGAACCGTAGATCAGTTGTTCGGATAACGCTATCCCCACTCCCATGATATTTCCGCCTTCATCCACTCCCTCTGCTCGTATAGGATTCAGCAGTTTTCCGACATCGCTCGCGTGGACGATCTTTTTGAGTTCGACCATTCCTGTGTCCCTGTCTACCGAGAGCTCGACAGCTGTAACCACAGCTTCAAAAAAAGGGGCTTTTCCCCCCAGAGGATGATTTTCTTCTCTGTCCCCCTGGAATTTGCCGTTACCGATAATTTCTCCCATCATCTTTCCAAAATGCTTTATCAGCAATTCCGTTAACGTAACACTCTGGGTGCCGATAAAAACAGTCCGGTTTCTTAAGTCCAAATCAGTAATGCCTTCTCCGTACTGTTTCTTTGCAATGAGGTCCAGCTGCGATTTGATATCTCTGCAGGCATCCTCCAAAGCATTGCCCATATTGACCACAGACCGGCTGGCTGCCGTGAGGGCATCGAACGGAACACTCCCCGTATCTCCGAGTTTTATTGAAATACTATCAAGAGGTATATCCAGACACCGGCTGACAATGCCGGACATGACAGTTCTCGTCCCCTGTCCCATTTCGGTCGTACCGATGTACACCGATGCACTGGCATCATAATTGAGCACGACCCTGGCCTGGGAGAGTGTCGCCGGTTTAGAAGCTTTCATACCGAATGCGATTCCCCTACCTGTCCCCGGTTCCTTCGAGGTTTCCCATCCTATTGCAGCGGAGGCTTTTTTCAATAATTCGGGCCAGTCGCCGTCGGCAGGGGATTCTCCCGGTATAATCGTCTCACCCTTACGGGCTACATTGATTTCCCGAATCGCCACGGGGTCCATTTCGAGTTTTCGGGCAGCGGCATCGAGCTGCCCCTCGACAGCCATTCCTGTATGGGTATTACCGAACCCCCTGTAGGCGGTTGTCGGAGGTGTATTGGTAAACACCCCCATGCCGGTAATGGAAGCATGGTCAACGGTGTACGGACCGACAGCATGAAAAGTACACTTGGAAACGACCCTCGAACTTATGTCCATATAGGCGCCCACCGGGAAGCGGGCATCTATTTCGTGGAATACGAGTCTTCCGTTTTTTCTGAACCCGGTCCTGATACGGATGACCGCCGCCTCACGCTGGGCAGCATAAAAAGCCTCTTCCGAGGAGAGAGATATCTTGACCGGCCTGTTTAAAAGAAGCGAATAATACACTGCAGCGGGTTCGAGTTTGGGATACCCTTTTGAGCCGAAACTCCCGCCCAAATCCATGGATCTCACCCGTATTCTGTTTGCAGGTATCCCGAGCATCGTTGAGAGTATCCGCCGCATAAAAAAAGGATTCTGAACAGGGGTGTAGACCGTTACTTCCTGGTCTTCCGGGATGCTCACGACGGAAGGCGTCTCCATGGCAAAATGATGGATAAACGGTGCGCGGTAGGTATTCTCTATTATGAGATCACTCTCTTTTTCTCCCTGTCCTATATCCCCCCATTGATACTCCCATTTTCCCATAATGTTCGTATCCTTGAACGGGCTGTCAGACCGGAACCGCGGGTCCTGTACGAGATCTGCGGAAGAATCGAGGGCTTCCTCTGCGGTAAGTATCGGCGTCAGTTCCCTGTAGTCGACCTCAACTGCGGCAGCCCCTTTTCTGGAAGCGTGTTCGCTCTCCGCTAAGACCAGCCCCACAGGTTCCCCCGTAAAACGGGTTTCACCGTCTGCGAACATCGGCTGGTCCATAACATCCGGACCGAATCTGGGAATTTCTCCGCCGAAATCCTTATACGTGAAGACATGAGTAACCCCGGATGTGGCTTTTGCGCTGTCGGTACGTATACCGGTGATCTCCGCGCGAGCCGGACGCAGCCTGATGAAGCTGCCGTAGAGAGTATTTGCGGGGTACAAATCACCGGTAAACTGCTGTTTCCCGGTAATCCGGTCAATAAGACCCTTTTGAAAAGCGCCGTTCAATTGCGTCCCTCTTCATGCATCATTTTGTATTTTTCAGCTCCCCGTTTGACAGCCTTTATAATGGTTTTATATCCGGTGCATCTGCAGTAGTTGCCTGATAATGCCTGCCTGATTTCATCATCAGTGGGATCGCTGTTCTCATCCAGCAGTCCTTTGGCCGACAGTATCATGCCCGGGGTACAGTAGCCGCACTGCGAAGCGTCTTCTTCCAGGAAAGCTTCCTGAAGCGGGTCTAATCTGCCCTCCCGAGACAGCCCCTCGATTGTGGTGACTCTTCTGCCGTCAATACTTACAGTGAGAATGAGACAGGAGTTTACCGCCCTGCCGTCGAGCAGCACCGTGCAGGCCCCGCACTCACCCTGCTCGCAGTTTATTTTTGTTCCGGTCAGTTTCAGCCTTTCCCGGAGTGTCCTGACCAGAGTTTCTTCCGGTTCGACATCCAGATCTTTCCAAACACCGTTTATACATAACTGAATTGATATTTTATCTTCGTTCATATTCCGTTTTTACTCCAGTCCGCCCACTTCCCGGTTTATTTTTGCAAAAACCCTTTTAGTCAGAACCTCCGCCATCGCAAGGCGGTATCCCCGGGAAGCACGTATATCAGAGACAGAGTCGAGATGTTTTCTAATACGGTCCAAGATGATGCCCTCGGCAGCAGTAAAAGACCGATTCTCTACTGCTGCCGAATTCGGTTTCGGGGTAACCGATCCGTAAGAAAATCGGACAAGCCCGTCTCCCCTATCTCCGCAGCCCAGGCAGGCAGCACTGACAAGGGCCAAATCGACTCCGTTGGTCCTTCCCAATTTAAAATAGCACGAAAATGATTCGGGAGGAGCGGGCGGGAGTATCAGGAACTCGACGAACTCGTCATTATTGAGAACGGTTTCTCCCGGTCCGGTTATAAACTCCGTAACCGGTATTTCCCGTTTTCCTCCCCTACTGGTTAGTACGACCCGCGCATCGTAAACTACGAGCGGAGGAACGGTATCTGCTGCAGGCGATGCGTTGCATACATTACCTGCCATGGTGGCAATGTTCTGTATCTGAACTGACCCCACAGTAAGGGCGGCCTCACTGACGGCAGTGTACTGTTCCTGTATATAGGCATGCCGGGCGATATCCGTAAGCGCAACTGCTGCTCCGATTTTTACCCCGCCCTCCGCCAGTACCTCGATCGCATGCAGAGCTTTGATGTTCCCGAGACCGATAACAATCTCCGGTGAGATAGAACCGTTTCTCAGTTTGACCAGCAGATCTGTACCTCCGGCCAGCAGTACGGCTCGAGACCCGTGCTGCTTGAGAAGTTCACACACTTCTTGTGTGCTGTTTGCACCGAAAAAAGCGAAGCTGCTCACGACCGTTTAAAAACTCCGATTATCCGACTAATAAGATTACTATGCAACTATTGTATGCTAGAATACAATAGTTGAAAAGGGCAAAATCGCTGAAAAACCGTTGAAAAGTTTCACCCCCCGGCGACCGGATAGTAGATGTGTACCGTATCGCCGTCCGCAAGTCTGTATTCCGGCTTCTCGTGCTTTTCGTTTACGATTGCTAATAGATACCTGCGGTAAGTGTCGGTAATCGGAAGTTCCCGATAGAGGTCTGCGAGGGTGGCGTTTCCATCAACCTCATGCCAGGTATGATTGAGAGATTTGTCTATACCAAGGAAAGGTGCAAAAGAAAGTTTTATTTTCATCTTTCAGCTCCTCTATTCCACCAGCAGAATCTGTATATCGCAGACGTTCGTGTTCGTCGGCCCGGTCTTCAAGAGGTGCTCGATACGATCGAAAAAGTGGTAAGAATCGTTTCTGCTCAAATATTCGTTAGGATCAAGACCTTGCTCGAGAGCTGCTGCAGCCGCCTCTGCACAGGCAAACCCGCCCGCCGCATCGGTCGGTCCGTCGTTTCCGTCGGTCGCCCCTGAGAGGAAACAGACACCGGAGAGATCATCTCCCGCGGCCATCGCCTCGGCGAGAAAAGAGAGGGCCATCTCCTGATTTCTCCCACCTTTCCCGTCGTTCTTGAGGGTCACCGTCGTCTCTCCTCCGGCAAGGACACACGCGGGAGGTGAAACCGGAAGCCCCCGTTCCCTGATATCACGAGCAATACCGTAAAAAACCTTGGCAATCTCTTTAGCCTCTCCTGTGATTTGAGTAGAGAGCACGTGGGTATTTAATCCAATCTCGAGGGCCGCATTCTCGCAAGCGCGGACTGCAGCCAGATTGGTACCGATCAGACTGTTCTGCACGCGGGTAAAACACTGATCACCCGGCTTCGGGGTCTCCGCCGGTCCTCCGCTGCATCCCCGTTCGATTATTTCAGCTGCTTTTTCCGGGATTCTGCCCAAAAGACCGTATTTTTTAAGGTACGCTCTTGCATGGTTATAGGTCGTAGGGTCTGCTGCTGTTATCCCTGATGCTATTATATCCAACCTGTCCCCGACTACATCGGAGAGAATGAGATTGAGACTCGTTGACGGATACATCGCCTCTGCAAGACGGCCGCCTTTTATCCGGGAGAGATGCTTCCGCACACAGTTCATCTCTCCAATAGTAGCTCCTCCTGCCAAAAGGAGTTCGGTCACCTTCTGTTTATCTTCGAGTGTCAAACCGTCGGCAGGGGAACAGAGCAGGGCCGACCCGCCACCCGATATCAGCGTGACAAAGAGGGTGGATTCATCACCGCTTTCCGCACGGGAGAGGATTTCATCTGCAGCCTTTACACTGCCTTCGTCGGGGACAGGATGGCCCGCTTCTATGGACCGAATTATCTCGAGATTCTCGCCGTGTCCTTTTTTTATCGCAATAATCCCGTCGGAAATACGGTCCGTTAAGATCTCTTCTGCTGCCAGGGCCATCTTTGCGGTTGCTTTTCCGGCCCCGAGCACTACTACGCGTGAAAATCGGGTAAGATCATACTCTTTCCGCTCGTCTCCGGATTCGAGCACCAACGCTGGTCCTTCCAGTCGGCAGCACTGTTTGACCATCTCGTACGGATCGACCCGTTTTAGACCGGCTTTAAAAATAGAAGTTACTTGGTCCACCAAAACCTTAACTCCCCGTTTATCAGAATGCCCAGATTCCGTATCCGAAGGCCATCTGAATGATAAAAGAAAGTAAGAGACAGTATAATACAACAAATACCATGGGCGGCACCAATCCGGCAAGAGACCGCCCGACCTTCGTCTTGAAATGAGCATTGGTTACTACGAGACACACATGGACCGGGGAGAGAAGCATCCCCATAAACCCGAATCCGTAGGCAATAACGACTGTAGAAAAGAGCAGGCCTGCCGATGGATCCGTTCCGAGCAGCGATATCACTATTGGGAAACTTGCCCCCACAAAACCGATCGCCATCCCTGTTGTTATCCCGCTTATAAAGGGAATGACAATAATCAGTGCAATGACAGGGATGTTGAGCATAGCGAGCTCGTCTTTCATCTGCTCCATGAGGAAGGTACCGGAAGGAAGTTTCGTTTCGATAAAAGCACCGAAAATGCGGATAAAAGAGACGATTCCGATCATGGTAAACGTTTTTCCTGTAAGCGGAAGGGAAAACAGCTCTTTAAGCGGGAGCGGGCGCTGCAGTTGAAGATAAAACATGGCAGCCGCTATGCCGAATCCCATGGGTAAAAACCTGCTTATATCAGCCAATCCGGGAAAGATCATCCGCAGAAGGGTAGCCGTTACGATGACTATAACAATGGGTAATATGAGTCTTAGAAAACGGTCCTTCGCTTTTTCTCCCCTTTTTTCGCCGCCGGGAAGCTTGCGGAGAAAGAAAACATAGCCGCACGTGATCATCACAAGTGAAACGGAGAAGTTCAAAACTATAAACTGCCACATCTCCAGTCCGGAGAGATCAATTGCCAACAGCACGCCCGGATAGAGAGGCCACCAAAACTCCCA
>CAZKZZ010000165.1:0-8427 GCA_964557375.1 uncultured Spirochaetales bacterium
GATTAATACCTGGCAAAGACAAAGAACTGTAAAAGCCACTAATGCAGTTAATGGTAACTAGTTGTGGAGATTCTGTTAGGAGTCGATATCGGGACGCAAGGAGCAAAGGCGGTCCTGTTAAACGAAAAATTGGATGTTATCGGACGAGTGTATCAGGAGCATGATCTGCTAACTCCGAATAAGCCCGGGCAAATGGAGCAGAATGCAGATGCAGTTTGGTGGGCGGGATTTAAAAAAGTTGTAAAAAAAATACTGGAAAAAACAAAAGTCCCACCTGCCGACATTTCTATTGTAGCCTGCAGCGCTCATGGACCTGATATGCTTCCCGTATCTAAAGAAAATATTCCTATCAGACCTGCTCTTCTCTATGGTGATACAAGGGGCGAGAAAGAAGTAACATATATAATTGATACCCTCGGAAGAACATTTCTAAATGAAAATTCAAAAAACACTCTTTCTACTCAGCACACCGGACCAAAAATCCTATGGTACAAAAATAATGAATCAGAAAACTATAAGAAAACAACAAAGGTATTTACGGCATCAAATTATATAACGTATAAACTTACAGATAATTTTGTAATAGACTACGGCCAAGCATCACTCTATAATCCTTTTTTTAATTATGGTAAGAGATGTTGGGACCATGACGTTATACGTGAATTAGGTGTTTCAGATAGTATTCTGCCTGAAATAAAAAAGCCAACCGAAATAATAGGTACGATAACAAAAAAAGCTGCAGCAGAAACAGGGCTGAAAGATGGAACAAGGGTTTCCGCTCCTACGATCGATGGATTAGCAGAGCCAACTAGTATCGGGGGATTTAGAAGCGGTGCCGCTACACTTCTCTACGGGACTGCTTCATCAATTACAATAACCACAAAAAAATCATCCTTTATAGAAGGGATGATGCTAGTACCTTCCCCTGTATTACCGGACCATGAAATGGTTGTAGGGGCAACAGCAACTGCCGGAGCACTGAATAGGTGGTTTAGAGATAATTTCGGCTATCAAGAAAAAAAAGAGGAAAACCGGACCAACCTTAACGCATACGAACTTCTCAGTAAACAGGCAAAAGAAATCCCCCCGGGATCTGAAGGATTAATAACACTACCGTACTTTAGCGGTGAACGAACACCGATAAATGATAATCTAGCACGCGGTATGATCCTTGGATTAACAACCTACCATACGCGAGCACATATTTACCGTGCTCTTTTGGAAGCTTCTGCCTATGCATTCAAAGATAATTTTGAAACCATACGGAGCAATCACATCAATATTGCCCAAATTATCTCTTCCGGGGGCGGAACAAATGATTTAGTGTGGGTACAGATTGTAAGTGATGTATTAGGAGAGGACCAGATTCTTCTTTCGGGCATAACAGGCGCTGAAATCGGGGCAGCTTATATGGCAGGGTTGGCTTCCGGTATTATCGAAAATCTAAACACCATTGAAGATAAAATTAAGGAAGGCTTCCGCACAGTCAACCAAAATAAGGCCCATCATGCAATCTATGAAAAATATTTTACTGTTTATAGAAGCCTATACCGCAAAATAAAAGAGGAAATGCATACCTTAGCCTATCTGGGCTCATCCCCATACTAACCATATTAATCTGACGCTATCTCTAAAGCTCCACAACTACCTTCATACATTCGTTTCTCTTATCCCTTACCAGTTCAAACGCTTCCTGTGTTTTTTCGAGGGGGAACTTATGACTGATAAGTTTTGGAAGGTTTTCATTTGCTGCTAAGATATCGACGACAGTCGGGTAGGTATTTGCATAGCGGAAGCTGCCGGTCACTGTTATTTCCCGCTGGACAACTTCCAAAACAGGAAAAGACGGTTCTTCCTCAGGCGGATTCCCAACGAGTACGACCATCCCGCCGTTTTTCGCTATATGTACTGCTTGTACTGTTGTCGGTACTGCACCTGCAGTTTCCACGACAATATCAAATCCCTTACCATCGGTAAAATTCTTGCTTTCATCGAGAATATCAGTTTTAGCACTGTTAATTACTCTTTTACATCCGAGCTCAGTTGCTGCCTTTACTCTGTTATCGAGGATATCACTGGCAAACAGTTCCGTTACTCCGAAACTCTTTAACGCCTGGATTGCAATCTGGCCGATCGGTCCGAGCCCGAGTACCGCCACCGACTTCCCCGGGGATGCGATTGCCCGCTGGGCCGCATATACTCCGACACTCAGAGGTTCCGCTAAAGAGGCCGTAGGAAAGGAAACAGAGGGATCAACTTTATAACAAAACTCAGCCTTATGCGTTATGTACTCAGCCAATACACCTGGTACAGGAGGAGCTGCCCAAAAGACGACATGGGGGCATAAGTTATACGCTCCGCGCCTGCAATGTTCGCATTTACCGCAGGGGACACCCGGTTCCATGGTAATTTTATCCCCAACAGTAAAACCTTCTACATCACTACCTACAGCAGCAACTTCTCCGGAGGCTTCATGCCCTAGGATATACGGTGGATGAACGATAAATGGGCCTAATCCGCCATGCGCGAAAAGGTGAACATCAGAGCCGCAAATCCCGACAGCTTTTACACGGATCAACAACTCATTATTACCCGGTGTAGGTACATCCGTTTCTTCGACAGTTATCTTCCCCACTCCCTGCATGTACGCCGCTTTCATTTTTTTCGGAATATCCATTACCCTTCTCCTTCTCCTTTTCCAGTGTTTTATCAGTGTATTATCGGAAAAAATCCTGATTAATGCGTAAAATATCGCAAATTAATGCTCAAATAATTATAATGGCATTCTCATATCAAGTCAATTCCAAAAACAATCAAGAAACAATCAAGATTCGTGAGGTAACTCCTGTGCTCATTGAAAAAGCATATTATTTTCTGTATAATTAATAACATGAAAAATGCACAAATTGCTTTTGATGAAAATTTTTTGGATAAAATAGACCGCATTGCCTCCAATATGAATAAAACTCGATCTGCCGTTGTACGTGAAGCTGTCCGCTGTTGGCTCCGAAAGAAAGAAATTGAAGATTTTGAAAAGCAATGGATTAACAGGCTTAAAACGACGGGTGAAGAGTCTCAAGGCCAGAGTTCGAGTGATCAACAGTGGTTCGAAACTGAAGGGTGGGAAGAGCAGTGAACCGCGGGGACATTTGGATTATAGATCTGGGGGGGCGAATAGGAAAAAGACCGGTTGTAATCATTACACGCCAGAATGTCCTGGAGTATATAAACAAAGTAACAGTAGCGGAGGTTACATCGAAAGGGAAAGGGTATCCTACCGAAATATACATTAACCAGAAAGGAAATCTGTCAAAACCCTCTTTTGTACAAGCAGACAACCTCCATACAATTCCCAAAGAAAAACTTACAAAATATCTCGGTACACTCGACAATGATACCATGCTGGAAGTCTCAAAAAAAATCGTGCTATCATTGGGATTAGAAGACAGTTTTTAAGAAGGAGTGCAATCAACTATGAAACGGATTCTCTGTTTTGGCGATTCGAACACCTGGGGATACAATCCTGAAACCCTGAGTCGATATCCGGCGGAAGAGCGTTGGCCGGTGGTAATGCAGAAAGAGCTCGGTCTCGACTACGAGGTGATCGCGGAGGGGCTCAACGGGCGGACTACGGTGTGGGAAGACCCGATCGAAGAGTACAAGTGCGGTAAGACCCATCTTGTGCCGGTAATCAAATCGCATCAGCCCCTGGACCTCCTCGTCATCATGCTCGGTTCGAACGATTTGAAAAAACGGTTCTCCCTCTCAGCTGAAGATATCGCCCGCGGTGCAGGTACACTGGTAAAACTGGCCCGTACGGTTGGAGATGATGTGTGCGGCCCCGCCCCGGAAGTGCTTCTCATAGCGCCCCCGCCTGTTGCAAAACTTACCGATTTCGCGGCCATGTTCGAGGGGGCGGAGGCAAAATCACGCCTGTTCGGCGAAGAGTATCGGAAAATCGCGGAAGAAACGGGCTGTCACTTCCTCAATGCGGGCAAACATATCCGCTCCAGTGATGTGGACGGAATCCACCTGGACAAAGAGAACCAGGGAAAACTCGGCAAGGCGGCCGCAGAGAAGGTCCGAGAAATACTGGCCTAAATGGTCAATCATTTGACAAAATGTATAGCATTTCGTTTAATCATTTGACAAAATGCAAAATATAACACATACTTTGATCTATGGATGTCGATAGAATACTTCAATTAGATAATCTTGCCGGAGAAGAAATCAGAAAATACAAAAAACGCAGGTTTATCTATTCAACTTTAGAAACTACCGAGGGAAGGCCCTTTGTAGCGATAATCGGCCCGCGAGGTGTAGGGAAAACCATTATTCTTCGGCAAATGCGCAATACATGTGAAAACGGATTGTATATCTCAGCTGATACACTTTCCTCGGAAACAACCCTTGCAGAAATCGTACACTACTTTTCGGCGAACATGGGTATTACTGATTTTTTTATAGATGAAATCCACTTTACAAAAAAATATGCAGCTGATCTCAAAGAGCTATATGATTTTACATCAGCTAACATATGGTTTTCCAGCTCTGTTGCACTCTCACTCCATACTTCCGTCTGGGACCTTTCCCGACGGGTACAGACAGTTTACCTTCTTCCTTTTTCTATTCGTGAATATCTATTCTTCAGATACAACAAATATACAGATCCACTTCCCGTTCAATCAGCCCTCTTTAAGCCTTTTAGTTCCGAATATCTGAGGGGGATTCAATATTTCGATGAATACATGAAAGGGGCATTATATCCATTCCTCCTCGAACCGGGAGCAACGTTCGAACAGTTTCCGCAAATTATAAAAAAAATAATACATAATGATATTCCGAACTTCGAACCTCAGTTAACCATCGAAGATATATCATTAATTGAAAAAACCCTCACGTTTATCGGTAAATCACCTATCGACGGAATAAATTACAGTTCGATCTCCCGAAATATCGGAATAACAAAATATAAAGCGGAAAAATATCTCTCCCTATTAGAGAAGAGCTTCCTCGTCAAGCAGGTTTTCCCGAAAGGGACAAATGTCCTTCGAGAGCCGAAAGTGTTTATTGAACTCCCCTATCGTTTGGCCTATAGGGAATATGAAGCGTGTATCGGCGAAATCCGAGAAGATTTCTTTGCGTTAGCAGCTTTGCAGCATGGAATTGACTTCAGCTATGTTAAAACGACCCGCGGTAAAAAAACCCCGGATTTCATTGTTGAAATAGAAGACAAGAACGTGGTTATAGAAATCGGAGGACCAGGGAAAGGGCGTACCCAATTCAAAGGCGTTTCTTATGATCAGAAAATTGTCCTGTTCCATTCAACGTCAGGAAGACAAAAAGACTTCCGCCCAAATCCGGGCAGTTTTGTTCCTCTGCACTGTTTGGGTTTTGCATAACCATCAAAGGACACGACTTTTACTTTTCAAACGGCCTGTACTTGCTCCGGATCTCCTCCTTGGGGTATCGCTCGATCTCGTTTTGGCCGCGGGTTAACACGGCCGAAATGCAGGTGTCGTTATATCTGCTGCCCGGGTACACCTCTTGTATAGTAAGCTCTACACCGGAGACAGGGGCGGGAAGCGCAATTTCATGGAAGACGACCCGATCCGGAAGGACGACTTCGATCTCGAATGCGGCGGCAGGATCTATCGACCGGACGGCAAGCCGTTTGACCCGGTTGTTGGCTTTGTAGAGACGGGGCCTCCCCGGGTCGACGAACCCGTTTAAGATGACCAAAGCGTCGGAACGGCCGGGGGTGATCTTACCGGAAGCGGCGCGGCCGGCGGTAACATCAACAGTCAGGGTGGTCCCGGTGCCGTCACCGGGTGCTCCTTCCACCCAGGGGAGGGACTCATGGTCGTAGAGAAACCCCTTCTCTTCGGAGCCGAAAAAGAGCACATGGAGGCGGTCGGCGGTGTATTCTATTGTCCGCCCTCCGATGGTTTCGGTGAAATAATTGGGTGCAGTGGTGAGAGCGCCGCTGCCGAAGAACTTTAACGCACCGAGGCGGTTTTTCCGATCCGGGTCGATGCGGCTTCTCAGCTCGAGATCGGGGCGGTACATCGAATATGCGGGATCGTCTAAGTTGTGGATGATTATGTGGTTACCTCCATAGATTATCAACTGTTCTTCGCCGAATGCCTCGAAGTATCCGTATCCGTTATCGCGGAACCGGATGTCCTCTTCCCGGACCACATCGTAGAGCCCGGAGCCCCATCGGAAAAAAAGCGCTTCTCCGTCCCCCGCGGCTACTCCCGTCGCTTCAACCCCGGTGCCGAACCCCGAATGGGCATAAGGACGGGTGAAAAGCCCATCCTGGGCCGATACTGTTCCTGTGGATACTAATACTGCTAAAACCACCAGATACCACCTCGATTTCTTTACAATGATGTTCATAGTACCTCCTTCTATCAATACTCCTACCAATACCCGTACCAGGAATCCAACGTTGGCTGGTAATCATCAGTTGTTCCGCGGAGGGCAGTCTCGATATCGTACCCGGTAGGTACTCCCCAATTTTCGAGGACATCGAGAAGTTCATTGTGCTCCTGCTGGGGAGGAATGAAGCATCCGTCCGAGTTCTGCCAGGTACCGGAGTGCCAGAGCCAACGCCCGCCTCCTATGTCATGATTGAGCCCCTGCCAATCCACACCGTCACCACTGATAGTGGAGGCGTCGTGGAGAACGAAATTACCGTCTTCCTCCACACGCATCCCGAAACTGCTGCTGTCGATCGTGTTTCCCTGAATGGTCCCGAAATAGGGATGATTGTAGGGCTGGTTGCGGTCGACCTGAAAGAGCAGTTCATCATCATCCCCGAAGTATTCCTGTACCCGGTCGAACACATCCACCGTTTGAAGGCCGGAAACAGTGTGGCCCGCAAGTATGGAACCGGAGAGGTCCTGCTTATAGAAATGTGCCCGGTCGAGTCCCTTATTGTTTTCTGCTGAGGGGAGCGATTTGGTATAAAAGGAGCCGTAGCTTTCTTCATTACGGATCACATCCGCGGTAACGGTAAACCGTTCAAAGCTCCCGTCGGGAAGCTGATCTACGGCGAGCTGTCCGGAAAGCATATCGTCAGTGAGAGTAAGTTCCAGACTGTCCAGGCCGGTCCATGCCCCGCTGCCGGACCGGGCGTCGGGGTCCCAAAAGCTGCCGGAGGATTTGAGAAGCGCCTCTCCTGCAAGCCGCAGTTTTTCTCCTATGGTCAGGTCGGCGAATGAGAACCCCGGATCGTGGCGGAGCGTGTCCCGGGAGGCACCGAGCACGTCCCGAAGGGTTTGATCATCGTAGAGAGAAAGGCGGGAGAGGTCACCGCCTAAAAGTTCCCGGGCACGATCCAGCCCCAGGGTGTTGGCAAGGGAAGCGGCCCAGCTGCCGGTCCGGTCTTCGAACCGTTCCGTTCCGAAAACAACATCGTCATCATTACTTCCGGCCCCGCGCCGTACGTATTCAACGGTCAGGTCACGGCTTCCGTCGTAGGATAGCAGGTGTGAACTCTCCCCGGGGCGATGCTCGTCGAAGACGGTCAACTTCCAGTAGTCATCGCGCATATCATATCCCGAAGCGACACGGTCGAGAAACGCAGTTGAGCCTGCAAGATACGCCTCAACATCCGATGTAAGGGCTGGGTCACCTGCAATAACGTTGCTACCGTAATCTCCGGCAACCTCGAGCGCCATTTCGGTGTGGGCGAGTACCGCCCGGGCGGTCTCTGCAAACTGGAGATCTGCAGAGCTTACCACCCCGTCGCGCCACGCTTCGTGCTGGAGGGTGATGCCTGCCCGAAGTCTCGAGGCCTGATCGTCCGCCTGACCGAGGGTGGTAAGATAGGTGAGTAAATCAGGGCCCCTACCAGACCCCGCACCGGCCCCTGTGCCGACCGTCTTTCCGCGGAAGTCTCCGGGGAAGAAGTCATCGGGCCCGACGCCGGACCCGCTGTCCGACCCCTTGGTCCCGGTAAACCCGACCAGCAGGTGGGAAGACCCTGAGAGCAGGTCTTCATAGCGGCGGCGGCCTGTCTCGTCCCCGAAAGAGTAGAGGGAGCGCATCATCGTGCCGGTGCTCCGGTGCCCGTCATAATCCTCGGCATACCGGACTGTTCCGGCGGCGGTACCGAAGGTATCATAGGCCCCGATACGTACCTGCTCGGTCCACACGTCAAACCCTTCCGCTGCACCTGCAAGTGCACCGATCCCCGCATCCACACCTTCACTGCCGAAGCTGAATCCTACTCCATCATCCTCCGAGAGGTCCATCTCGAAGAGGCCCGACCGGGGGAGGGAATCCATCCCGAAGAGCCCGCCCACATCAGCGATGTTCGCAATGTTTAAGGTAGTACTTCCGGTAAGCCCGTATTCCGCGCCTGCCTCGAGAGCCCCTCCCGCAAAACCGGTAAACTGTTTGAGTTCACTGCTGTCG
>CAZKZZ010000166.1:0-8384 GCA_964557375.1 uncultured Spirochaetales bacterium
AAAGACCGTCAGCAGAAAGCCTGCCGACGGTCACATTCATTCACTATATTCTCATCAATAACCGTAATCATCCATCGGCATCTGGGGAGCTTTTTCCTTTTCCGGCAGATCGGTTATAGCGCATTCAGTTGTAAGAAGCAGCGCGGCAATAGAGGCTGCATTCTGGAGTGCGGATCTAGTTACTTTGGCAGGATCGATAATACCTGATTTTATGAGGTCCTCCCACTGCATCGTCTGAGCATTGAAACCAATGCTGCCCTTCTCTTTCTTGGCCCGTTCGATAATAACACCGCCGTCCAGCCCGGCATTGATAACGATCTGGCGTAACGGCTCTTCTAATGCCCGTTTCACAATGGCATACCCGATCTTTTCATTCTCGGTGAGAGTTACTTTCGCTTCGTCCAAAGCTTTGATCGCATGGACAAGAGTGATTCCACCGCCGGCAATAATTCCTTCTTCTACAGCCGCCCGGGTAGCGGAGAGAGCATCTTCGACCCGGTGCTTTTTCTCTTTCATCTCCACTTCCGTGGAAGCACCGATGTTGATAACGGCAACCCCGCCCGCAAGTTTTGCCAGTCGTTCCTGCAGTTTTTCGCGATCGTAATCGGAGGTAGTTTCATCGATCTGGGCCTTTATCGCCCCGATCCTGCCGGTAATGTCTTTTTGTTTACCCGCGCCTTCGATAATCGTCGTATTCTCTTTTTCTACTGTGATTCGTTTAGCTGTTCCCAGTTGTTTTAGATCTATTGTTTCGAGTTTAGCACCGAGTTCTTCAGCTATCACTTCCCCGCCGGTAAGAACGGCAATATCCTCGAGCATTGCCTTACGCCGGTCACCGAACCCGGGGGCTTTTACCGCGCATGCTTTCAGAGTGCCTCGAAGGTTGTTCACAACGAGAGTGGCCAGGGCTTCACCTTCGATGTCTTCAGCAATAATGAGAAGCGGTTTGCTACTCTGGGCCACCTTCTCTAAAATAGGCAGAAGGTCATTCATAGCAGAAATCTTCTTGTCGTGAATAAGGATATAGGGGTCCTCCATTTTGACCGACATGGTCTCTCGGTCAGTTGCGAAATAGGGAGAGAGATATCCCCGATCGAACTGCATTCCCTCCACGATTTCCAGGGAAGTTTCCAGAGATTTTGACTCTTCTACGGTAATCACACCGTCCTTTCCAACTTTTTCCATTGCAGCTGCAATAAGATCACCGATACTTCTGTCGCTGTTTGCTGAAATCGAGGCCACCTGGGCAATTTCTTCCTTTCCTTCGATTGTTTTAGAGAGTTTTTTGATCTCTTTTACCGCAAGATCTACAGCGACATCGATACCCTTTTTCAGCTCCATGGGGTTATTCCCTGCAGCGACGCTCTTTAATCCCTCTTTGATAATGGAATAGGCCAAGACTGTGGCCGTTGTTGTTCCATCTCCTGCAACGTCGTTCGTCTTGGTAGCTACCTCTTTTAGGAGTTTGGCTCCCATATTCTCAAACGGTTTCTTGAGCTCGATCTCTTTGGCTATGGTAACACCGTCGTTGGTAATCGTCGGTGCACCCCACTTTTTTTCTAACACCACATACCGCCCTTTCGGGCCTAAGGTAACTTTTACCGCTTCGGAGAGCTTTTTAACCCCTTCGAAGAGATTTCTCCTCACAGTCTCTGTAAATTGTAACTGTTTCGCCATATCCTTACTCCTATTTTTTCTCATCACCCGCGGAAACACCTCGCTCATTTTCAGAGCAGGTGTTCCTAAGCGTGTATTTTACTTAACCTAATCAAATGGAAAGGTGAGTTTCCTTACAAAAACGTTTTTCACTGGGCTCTGCTCCACCCAAAACGAGTTTCTGCTATTATGAATTTATTACTTTTTTACCAGTAGTCAACTTTTTTTTAAAAAAACTCAGATCATTCCGAACCTTCTCCGGTAATTAAATCGGTAATGTGGTCTACCGACGTATCCTCGGTCCTGATGTCTCCAACTTTCTTTCCGTTACGCAATATCACAATCCTGTCTACTACCTGGTAGATATGGTGAATATTATGGGTGATGAAGATGCTGGAATGTCCCCGCTCTTTGGCACTTTTGATGAACTTAAGCACACCCCTGGATTCCTCCACTCCGAGGTTATTTGTCGGTTCATCGAGGATGATCAGGTCCGCCTCGAAAAAGATGGCCCTGGCGATTGAGATGGACTGACGCTCTCCGCCGGAAAGCGAAGTGATCGGGGTTTTAGGATTTATATTTTTACTGATCCCGACCTGCTGGAGGAGTTCCCGCGAACGGGCCTGCATATATTCCTTATCGAGCCGTTTAAATGGCCCGATAGAATTAACCGGTTCCCGGCCTAAGAAGAGGTTCCTGTCGATCGAAAGCTGAGGCACTAATGCCGAATCCTGGTAGATCGTCTCTATTCCCTGGTCGATGGCGTCCCTGGTAGACTCGAACTGGACGCTCTTCCCCCGAAATACGATTTTACCAGCATTCGGTTTGTACACACCGGAGAGTATTTTTATCAACGTAGACTTTCCCGCGCCGTTGTCCCCCACAAGACCGACAATCTCATTCTCTCCTACTTCAAAATCGACATTATCTAGCGCGACAACGCTGCCGTACGCCTTTACAATTCCTTTCATTTCTACAAGTTTACCCGGCATCTTACTCCCCTCCAGTGGTTTTACGTTCAATTGTCGCGTGCACCGCTACCATAATGATGATGATCGCCCCCACAAATATCTGATAGGCCATCCCCGGAACGCCTATAACGATGATTCCTGTGCGAATGGAGCGTAGGAGGATAACCCCCAATACCGTTCCGAAAATAGTACCCCTTCCCCCGAAAAGGAGGGTACCTCCAATAACGGTCATGGCAATAATTTCGAGCTCATACCCTGTTCCTGCAATCGGATAGGCGGATGATATTCGAAACGCGTCAATAATACCCGCCAATCCGGCCAATACAGCAGTGACGATAAAAAGAATAATTTTTACCCGGTCTGTATTTATACCGCGGGCCTGGGCTGCTTTTTCATTGCCCCCCGTCGCTGCAATCCAGTTACCGAACCTGGTATGGTTAAACACATAATACATTATTCCAATAATTATAATAAACCAAATAATAGAAGCGTGAATTTTAAACTCCCCTAAAGTAAATGTTCCGGCCAACAAATAGCGGAGCGGAGATTCTGTTTGCCAGGAAGATTGCGGGAAACCCTGGGAAATATAGAGCCCGGTGCCCCGTATTACCTGCATCATCCCAATGGTAACCAGGAAGGGATGAATTTTAATTTTTGTTACCAGCAGCCCGTTTATCAACCCAACAAACACACACACACCGAGTACGACAAAAAAGCTCAACTCAATTCCCATTACGCCTTTATTGTAAAAAGTAAACATTAGTACGGGAATAAAACCGAACATCGACCCGACGGAAAGGTCCAACTGTCCTGCAGTAAGAAGCATCGTCATACCGAGGGCAATCAGTCCGAGTTCCGGAATATAGGCAAACATGTTGCTTACATTCATTTTGGAAAGAAAAGCAGGATTCACTATGTAAAAAACAACAGAGAGGACGATCAATAGAGTAAGAGGGATCAATTCTCTTACATCAATATAGGCATTGGCGATTCTTCGAAAAATTTTCACTGTTCAACTCTCCTCATAATCGGTCTATTACTGTACAGTACCGACCAAATTAAAAAAAATCCTCCCAAGCTGATACATCCAGCCCGGGAGGAATAATCAGTATTTCTTATTGCATCCCTTCTGTTAATTCAATATAGGTATCAACGTTTGATTCATCATACATGGCAAACGTAAACACATCGTATCCAATAGGAAGATCCAGCTTCTCCATATAGAGAAGAATGATAGGCATCGCACCCTGCGAACTCGGATATTGCCAGGTAGCGGCATTCACATACCCTTCTTTTACCGCGTTCGCCGTCTGGGGAGAGTTCCCCCAACCGACAACGGGGATTTCGCCAGGTCCCCATCCGACATTGTTGAATACCATCTTGGTATTACCCATAACCATGTCGCCGAGACCGATCATAGCATCAACTTTATCTCCATGGGCAGTAAGGTAGTCCGTCATGTTGGAAATAGATTCGGCTGCATCATATTTTGCATCGAACACTTCGTATTCAATTCCTAACGGATCAAAAACGCTGGAAATACCTTTCGTTTCATCAACCTGATAACTTGCACCGGGCACCTCTACAGGGAGCCAGACAAAATCTCCTTCCTCGACCAGATCATGATCAACGAGATACTGGGCCCAACTCGCGCCTACGCGCTGATTATTTGCACCGACATACGCCGTTCTGTCGATAGAAGGATCATCCGTATTAAAAAGAATAAACGGGATTCCTTTCTCTTTGGCCAGCGCCGCTTCCTCTTTCAAGGCCCCTGCTTCCGGTGCACTGGTGGCAATACCGTCGGCACCTGAGGCGATGGCTGTGTTTACAGCTTCTTTGTGTGTAGCAAGATCGTTGTGATGAAACGATGAGTTCAACTTAACACCCAATGTATCCGCCGCTTTCTTTGCTCCATTAAACGCGTAAATCCAAATGGGGTCTCCCTCAGAGCCGTGCGAAATCCAGTAAAAATTGAACCTCTCTTTCGCGGTTTCTTCCTGAGCACCGGCTGCACTTACGGTAAGCACACCGATAGATAAAAAAAGCAATGCTGAAAGTGCTATAATTAGGACTTTCTTCATAAATTCCCTCCTAAAACAATTATTAGTTATTATTTCCCACTTTTACATTCCTCTTCTTGAGAAATGTAAAAGCATCTCATCCCTTCCCTCGGCCCCTTCTCTCTATCTCTTTGTTCCTCACCCCCTTCATTTAAAAATCTTCTACATTAATCCGCTATGCGCAGGGGACAGCCCTAGACATGACGGACCTTTCTCGCCGTATTGATCATGGCCTTTATATTTTCACCCGGAGTGTCCTTAGGCATTGCACATCCGGCATTCAAAACAAAATATGGTGTATCCGAATATACAGCTAAGAGCTCTTCAGTTTTTTTCTCCACGAGAGAAGCACTTCCGAGTGCAAGTACACCGCTCGGGTCGATATTCCCGAAAAAAGTAATCCGGTCTTTAAAAACGTCATGCGCCTTTTTAACATCCGTCATATAATCTAGTTCCATTGCATCGGTTCCGGTTTCAGGGACGAGCTCTAAAATCGCATCGATATTGCCGCAGATGTGAAGACAGTACGGCAAGCCGAGTGAATGAACCAACTCTACAATGGTCTTTTCCGACGGCAGAGCAAACTTTTCATACATCGCCGGGGAGATCATCGAAGGACCTGCGGGGCTGTCTCCGTTGGAGATCATGTGGGCCCCTGTTTCCGCCATAAGGGTTATAAAGTCGCGGACCACCTCTTCACAATAACTGATCAATTGGAAGACAAGCTCTTCATTCTCCGGATCGATAAGGTCGATCATCCAATTCTGAGGAGACCGCATTGAACCGGCCAATGAAAAGGGGGCCTGATCACAATTGCCGCGGATAAAAATCTCATCTTTGAAATGATCCGCAAGAAGTCGTACCGCTTCGAGCCATACCTGTACGTATTTGTACGACTGCACATCGATTTTTTTTAATTTTGCTATATCTTCTAGCTCGTGGAGCAGCGGCTCGTGCGATATTGCCGGCTCATCTTTGGGAAAATCGACCGGAACCCCTACCGCGCCTGCGAGAGTGACCGTATCGATGTCAACATACACCCCGTCGTATCCGTATGTTTCTACCGCTCGTATAAAGCTTTCCGCAATATTCGATGCACTGTTTCGAAACGCTTCCTGGGTAAAGCCCGCTTCTTTGGCTGCGGTCATAAAATTGTGGAGCATGACAGGGGTGGTATCGGGCCATTCGCCGTTTAATGCTGCTCGTATCCGTTGAAATCCATTCATAGTGCTATCTTTTTAAATCGTTTTAAAAGATGATATCATGAGTTTTTTGATCTGTCAACTTCTTTTTAATATATTAAATTATTGTTTTATATGGACTTATTACTTTTACTATTTTTTTGCCTGATATGCTCCGTTTTTTACTAAATCGTTTTATTTTTTGATTGCAAGGCAACAATCGATAAAGTATAATGATAGTAGATTTTTATGGCTAAAGTAAAACTCGAGGATGTCGCCCAATTAGCAAACGTCTCGCCTGCTACCGCCTCTCTGGCCCTTGCGGGTAAAACGGTAGTAAAAGAGGAGACCCGAAAAAGGGTCGTACAGGCTGCGGAGAAACTCGGATATGTGGGAAGTTCCATTGCGGCAAGTCTAAAATCAGGGAAGACAAATACCGTTGCACTCTTTATCCTCAACCTGCGGCAAAACCAATCACTTACTGAATCTACTTCTTATTTTTGGGAAATTCTGCGGGGAATTCTCGACGTAACCGATGAGTATAGCTACTCATTTACCTACCATGTGTTTTATTGGGAAGACCCGAAGAGCATGCAGTACTTAAACCACAGGATAAATAACAGTTCTGTAGACGGATATATCATATTTCCAACATATATGTTTCATTATTCATTTCTCAACGAATTAATTGGAACTGAAAAACCGTTCGTTATCTGTAATCCGGTAGTAAACGTAGAGCCTGAGAATACCGTTATTATCGATAATTATATCGGTGGTATAAAAGCAACCGAACATCTGATTACAAGGGGATATAATAAACTCGCGTTAATAAACGGCCCCGAAAATCATTTCGATGCGGTTAATAGACTGCGCGGATTTCGGGACGTGCTCTCACAAAATGATAAACGTATCATCTCGGAGTATATCATTTACTCCGATTTTACTATCAACGGTGGATATCAAACCACAAAACAGTTTTTACCCGGTCTCACCGATTATCCGGACGCTATTTTTTATGCAAATGATTATATGGCATCAGGGGGGATGCGAGCCATTCATGAACTCGGCCTCAAAATTCCCGATGATATCGGGGTAATCGGGTACGATGGACTCGAAATCGGAGAAGTAGTCTCCCCGCCGCTTACGACCATTGACACCAACACGTATCGAGTCGGGGTATCAACAGCGAGAAGATTATTCAGCCTTATAAACGGAGAAAAACATACCGAGCCGGCCGTTCTGGAACCTGAATTGGTAGTTCGGGACTCCACCTAACTTGTTTTTTACTCCGTTTTCTGGCAACATAAATTTGATTCAACATATGGAGGGTAACCAATGAGTAAAGGCAGAGATCTGGTGCAGAAAGCACTTCAGCATAAACCGCTGGACAGGGTACCGGTTGATTTCGGATCTTCTCCGACGACCGGTATTCACTGCAGTATCGTAGAAAAACTTCGGGAGTATTACGGTCTCGAAAAACGGCCGGTCAAAGTACACGAGCCGTTTCAGATGCTCGGCGTGGTTGAAGAAGATTTGATCGATGCAATCGGTATCGACACGGAGGGGGTTGCCGGTCTGAACACGTTTTTCGGTTTTCCTAACGAGAATTGGAAACCGTTTACTACGCTGTGGGGCCAGGAAGTACTCGTTCCCGAAAAGTTCAACGTCAAAAAAGACGAAAACGGGGATTTGTTGATCTACCCCGGGGGTGACACAACTGCTGAACCGAGTGCTCGAATGCCGAATAACGGTGTGTTCTTCGATGCAATTATCCGCCAGGAGCCGATTGATGAAGAAAACCTCAACCCGGAAGACAATCTCGAAGAGTTCGGGCCCATAAGCGAAGAAGAATTAAACCACTATAAGCGGGAAGTAGCCCGGGCGAAGGCAACAGGTCGGGCAGTGGTTGCCGTAATCGGGGGAGCAGGCCTCGGTGACATTGCCCTGGTCCCGGCACCATTTATGTCCAACCCCAAAGGAATTCGGGACGTGACCGAATGGTACGTTTCTACCGTCACCCGTCAGGAGTATATCCATACCGTCTTCTCCAAGCAGACCGATTACGCCGTGGAAAACTTTAAGACGCTCTACGAAGCCGTTGGAAACGACATTGATGTGGCATTTATCTGCGGTACCGACTTCGGGACACAGACCTCAACATTTTGCTCGCCCGATACGTTTAAAGAACTGTATATGCCCTATTACAAAAAGATGACCGGGTGGATCCATGAACATACCGAATGGAAGATATTCAAACACAGCTGCGGTGCTGTATTTGATTTTATACCATTATTCATCGAAGCGGGATTCGATATTCTCAATCCGGTCCAGCTTTCAGCGGCAGGTATGGATGCAGAGGAGCTCAAGAAGCAGTTCGGCGATAAGATCGTTTTCTGGGGAGGAGGTGTGGATACCCAGAAGACCCTGCCGTTCGGGACCCCGGAGGAGGTACGTAAAGAAGTAACTACCAGGCTCGAGATACTTTCCAAAGACAGCGGGTATGTGTTCAATGC
>CAZKZZ010000167.1:0-5912 GCA_964557375.1 uncultured Spirochaetales bacterium
GATAATATGCATTCGGAAAAACTTTTTACAATCAGTGCATTATTTAGCTGCTCAGATTATCTCCTATAGAGGTTTTCGGTCTTCTATTTTATCGAGCCTTTATACATCCCTAATGTAAGGACTTACCAGCAACTGGTAAGTGTGTTACCATATGCAGAGAAACACAGGACAATTTTGCCGTACATGATGCATAATCCTGTTGGCACGTAAATTGCATAATATTTGAGAACTAGGAACAGAAAATGCGAATACTTATTGTAGACGATGAAGAAGCAAATGTTGAATATTTAAAAAGAGTCTTGTATGAGTATGAAACTGTTTTATTTACCGATCCCATCGAAGCACTCGAATACAGTAAGGAAAAGATGTCGGATCTCGTTATTGCGGATCAGAAAATGCCCGGTCACACTGGAATTGAAGTAATAAAAGAACTTCGAAAAGTGAGTAAAGACTTTATTGGTATCATTGTTTCTGCTTACACTGATATTCCTGATTTGGTAGAGGCGGTCAATTCGAATATTGTTTACAAATATATTGTAAAACCATTCTCCCCTGAAAATCTGCTGCTGCATGTTAAGCGATCATTAGAAACACTAGAACTTCAAAGAGAAAATGCTCGATTGACTAAAGCGCTCAAGAAAGAAAATAGAGAACTGAGAAACCTCACTGAAAGCCCTCTTAAATCGTTTATCGGGTTTCATAATTCTGTGGAAAAAGTAAAAAAACTGGTGAGAATGTACGCAAAATCAGAATACCCTGTACTCATTTCGGGAGAAACAGGGACAGGGAAAGAGCTAATTGCGAGATCAATCCATAAACTTTCGAAACGCGCTGACAAAAATTTTGTTGCTGTTAACTGTTCTGCTTTTTCCGAGCAACTGTTGGAAAGTGAACTGTTCGGATATAGTAAGGGTGCTTTTACCGGAGCGGAAGCCAATAAAAAAGGCTTAATAGCTGAGGCTTCAGGGGGAACACTTTTCTTAGATGAAATTGGAGATTTCCCTTACAGCCTTCAGGCTAAAATACTACGTTTCGTGCAATTCGGTACTTTCTATCCGGTAGGCGCAACAAAAGAACAATATGTCGATGTGCGTCTTATTTCTGCAACAAACAAAGATTTAAAACATGCTGTAAAAGAAAAAGCATTCCGTCAGGACCTTTTATTTAGAATAAACTCTCTTTGTATTTCCATTCCCTCTTTACGGGAAAGACCAAATGACATCTTTTATATTCTAGAAGCACTTGCAGCTCGACGGGGTATTATTCTCCCTGACTTTACCGATGGTGCAAAAAATCTTTTACTGAAGTATTCCTTTCCGGGAAATGTCCGTGAATTGGAAAGCCTTCTAGAAAAGATACATCTGCATTGGCAAACACATACCACTCGTGTTATCACTGAAAATTTTATTGCCGAATGCGTAGATTCTGAAGCGGTTTCCGCGGAAAGAAGAGATCGTGTTCAATCGTGTTCTGAGTTGATTGAATATCCGGAACCTTTCTCTCTGCAAGCTTATCTCGAGAATATCGAAAAGAAAATTATTAAGACTCATTTTGAAAAGAACAACTTCAATATAACCAAGACTGCAAACGAAATAGGAGTGAGCAGACAGGGCCTTAAAAATAAGTTTCGAAGGTATGGGATTCCTTTCGGGAACCATCCGAAAATTAGTATTGAAAGTCAATGAGAGATCGGATTTATTATTCATCTAAGAAGTCTACTCTTTACATTTTTAGTGTATTCTTTCTGATTACTCTGCTAACTAAATACTTCTTAGCACCTACAGTAATTCCGCGATCGATACCTGTTGCTTATATGAGTTTAGTTTTTGCCTGCTTATCTTTAGGATTTGTTGTTCATACTGCTGTATCTTCTCATATGTATATGTTTACCCTTTTCATTCTATTAGGTGGTTTTTTTCTTTATTCTATAGCTGAAGCACGTTTTTTTCTTCCCTTGTATTATTCTTCTAATTCTCTTCTGACGATGTTTTATCTAATATATTTCATTCAGATCTTAGCTTGCCTGGCTATCGGAGGATATCAATTTAAACCTTATATATCCTGGATCTTCCTTCTTGCAGCAATTTGTTTTCTTATTGTTTTACAACCAAAAATTAAGATTATTACATTCTTGCTATATATATTCATCATATTTGTAAACCTTTATACATATATTCTTTTTTTACTACTTCGTTTTGTGATGAATCAAAATAAAAGACTTGTAGAAGCCAGAGAAAAAATAGTAGAACAGGAGAAAATGGCTTCCCTAGCCACTCTTTCTGCAGGATTGGCACATGAAATTAATAATCCGTTAAACCATATGTATGGGAATCTCCATTTTCTTGAAACATATCACCAACAGTTCATAGAAAAGTGTAGAAATATAACGGATGTTGATCTCCACTATTCTTTAGATGACATGGGAAAAATACTCCAGCGGTATCGGGAAGGATTTGACCGTATCGTTCAAATTATTACGACAATGAAACATGCGTTTCCTATAAAAAGCACTTCACAGAAGGAGGAGAACATTACTCAAATTCTTGAAAGTGCAGTTTCCTATGTAGGAAAATCAATTTCACCCCAAATCCGATTCACAAATAACAGTGAGTCAAATTTAATTTATCGTTGCAACGCGGCGGATATTCTTACATTGGCTATTAGCCTTTTGCAAAATTCTGTCGATGCCGTAAGCTATAAAGACGGTGATAAAGAAGTAGTCTTAGATGCTTTTAAAAAAAATAATTATATAGAAATACGTGTTACAGATAATGGAACAGGCATCGATGAAAAAACAATGCATAATATTTTTGAACCGTTTTTTACTACAAAAAGACAGAAAGAGAATATCGGTATCGGTCTCACCCTGTGTAAAAACATTATTAATAAATATAATGGAGAAATACAAATTGATAGTAAACCGGAGAGCTTTACCGTTTTTACTATCAAGCTGCCCCTCAAACCCAGGATATAATAAAACAGCAGAGATTGCATATTTTACCGATTGCATTCATAATGATAAAAGGAGCAAATAATGCACGTAGTAGTAACAGGCGGAACAGGACATATCGGATCGTATTTAGTGCCAAGGCTGGTGAATGCGGGACACGAGGTAACTGTGGTGACCCGGGGTACCAAGGAGCCGTACCGGCCGCACAAAGCGTGGGAGCAGGTTAGACGGGTGGTCATCGACAGGGAGGCCGCGGACAAAAAAGGAACGTTCGGCAAGCAGATCGCCGACCTCGGCCCGGATACCATCATCGACCTTATCTGTTTTACCGAGGAGAGCGGCAGGCAGCTCGTAGAAGCGGTAAGAGGAAAAATACAGCAGCTGGTCATGTGCTGTACCATCTGGGTACACGGGTACTCGGAAACGGTCCCTACTACCGAGGACCAGGCCAAGACCCCGTTCGGAGATTATGGTGTCAATAAGGAAAAACTGGAATCGTATCTCCTAGAAGAGGCGAGAAAGAACAACTTTCCGGTGGCCATCATCCATCCGGGGCATATCGTAGGTGAGGGATGGGTGCCTCTCAACCCGCAGGGCCATTTCAACATCCAGACATGGAAAGATATCAAGGCCGGGAAAGAGATTATCATCCCCAATATTGGGCTTGAGACGGTCCATCATGTCCATGCCGACGATGTGTCGGGGATGTTCATGGCTGCAATGAACAACTGGTCCACCTCGGTCGGGGAGAGTTTTCACACCGTAAGTCCGAAAGCGGTTACGCTTCGAGGGTATGCTGAAGCAGCGTTTAAGTGGTTCGGGCATGAGCCGAAACTGAAGTTCGCCCCCTGGGAAGAGTTCAAGACCCAAATCTCCGAGGATGACGCCTGGTTTACCTGGGACCACATCGGCCACAGCCCCTGCTGTTCGATCGAGAAGGCGCGCCGTATGCTCGGTTTTACACCCCGGTACACCTCATTTCAGGCCATCTACGAATCAGTTATGTGGCTGGATAACGCGGGGAAGTTGGGATAGAATTCAGTTCATGAACACATCAAAACCGGTTTTTGTTTTTTCTCTGATCGCGCTGATGGGGTCGATGATGGCAGCCGGCGGCGGGTCTGTGGCGGCGCAAACCTACACGGTAAGCGGTACGGTGACCAACATAAAGCAGGTGGCCCCGGTATTTTTGATGATGACCAACGAATCGGGGTGGATGGATGATGCTGCCCCCGACGGACGGTACTTTCCCTGGCTGTTTGATCCTGCAGACCCCGCAGCCGGCTCCGAGTTCGGGCTCGGCAGTAAATCTTTCGAAGAGGTAAAAGCCGGAATGCTCGAAGAAGGTGTCCCCTTCATCTTGGAGAATGTCCCGCCCGGCGTCTATGCCGTCCGGGTCTTCATCGACGAGAACGGCAATGATACCCTCGATATGGGGCTCGGAGGTCCTGTTGAGCCGTGGGGAATATCTAAGAATTTCAAACCGTTCGGCCCTCCCCGGTTTAAACGTGCCTCCTTCGAGGTTTCGGGTGATGTAGAGGGGCTTACCATCGAGATACTAGAATAAACTCCGCCGGGGAGAAAATGCTCGCCGACAACTGCAGCAGCGGCTCTACAATTCAGCTTACATACTTCCCTACGCACTCCCGAAACTGTTCCGCCTTCCGGTCGATTTCCGCCTCATCACTTTCTATGGAAATACCGAATCCGGAGCCTAATCCCGCATCAACCACACCGATGCTGATATTTATTGCCCGCTCCAGGATCGAATCGGTCCGGGGGAGCATTCCCTTCCGGTAGTCCATCTCCCCTCCTGCATCCCGATAATAGGGGCAGGTAAAGGGGCATCCGACACTGTCTACGACCTTTTTCTCTAATACGTGCTCCATGTTGGAATACACATGCCAGCCAGAATCGGCGACCACTCCGCAGCCGAGTTCATCCCCTACCTGCCGGGCAGTTTTTGAGTCCGGGAGAAAGACGGTCAGAATAGTCGAAAGTGCCCCTTCTTCATCCGGAAGGGTGCGGAATGTGATTCCTTCTATATCCGATATGGCCTGCTTGAAGCGGGATTTTCGCGTCGCGAGAAGCTGTTTTATAGTGTCTACTTTCTTTAATTGGGCGAGGAGGACTGCCGCCGTGAGTTCAGTCATCTTGAGCCCCATCCCCAGGACGGCCCGAGAGCCCTGTTCGACTCCTTCACGAAGGGGGAGATGCCCCTGATCGTGGAAGGCGAAGGCCCGCCGGTACAGATCCTCATCATTGAGCACCAGCATCCCTCCGTCCCCGGCAGTGATGGTCTTGTAGAAGTTGAAACTGAACGTTCCTACATCACCGTAACTGCCCACGGAACGGCCCCTGTAGGCGGCCCCTAACGCCTGAGCGGCATCTTCGATGAGAAACAAACCGTGTTCTTCGGCGATTTTCTTGATCTCTTCGATATAGCCGGGGTTACCGAGCATGTGGACGAGCATGATCGCTTTGGTCCGGGGTGTGATTTTTTCACGGACGTCTTTCGGGTCTAAGGTGAGGGATTCGTCGATTTCCGTTAGAACCGGTATGGCCCTCGAGTAGATGATAGATCCTATGGAGGCGATGAAGGTGTAGCCGGGTACGATTATCTCATCCCCCGGACCGATACCGAGGCCCGCCATGGCCGCAAGCAGCGCCGATGTACCCGAATTGACAGCCACCGCATGCCGGGTGCCGATAAAACGGGTAAACTCCTCTTCGAGCTCGAGCACATTCCCTTTGAAGCCCTCAACACCCGGTTCAGCATACCGGTAGAGCCAGCCTCCTTCGATGACCTCGATTATGTTTTTTTTCTCTTCTTCGCCTAACAGAAACGATCCTGGTCCGGGCATACTGTTTTCTCCTTTTCTAGATTGATGAAATGTTGTATATTACTGCAAGACATGGATATAATACCTATTTGATCATTTCTTGTACAAGAGTAAAAACC
>CAZKZZ010000167.1:6012-8372 GCA_964557375.1 uncultured Spirochaetales bacterium
AGCATGAGCATACAAAAGGAAATAGAGAAACGGAGAACGTTCGCCATCATAAGCCACCCCGACGCGGGAAAGACCACGCTGACGGAGAAGTTTTTATTGTACGGAGGCGGTATACACACCGCGGGTGCCGTGAAGAACAATAAAATCAAGCGGAGTACCACCTCGGACTTTATGGAGATAGAGCGGCAGCGGGGGATCTCGGTGGCGACCTCGGTGATGAGTTTTGAATACAGCGGCAGGACCATCAATATACTCGACACACCGGGACATAAAGATTTTGCGGAAGACACCTACCGGACCCTTACCGCAGTGGACAGTGTAATCCTCGTTGTTGATAGTGCGAAAGGGGTGGAGGAACAAACCGAGAAGCTCGTCGAGGTGTGCCGGATGCGCAGTACGCCGATTATCATCTTTATCAATAAATTAGACCGGGAGGGAAAGCCCCCGATCGAGCTGATGGATGAACTCGAGCAGAAGCTCGAGATCTCGGTACGGCCGCTTACCTGGCCGATCGGTATGGGGCAGAGTTTTAAAGGGGTGTACAACCTCTATGAGGGCAACATCAATCTGTTCACTCCGGGAAAGACCCGGGTCGAAGAGGACAGAACCTGTATTGATGATATCAACTCGACGTTCCTCGATAAAAAATTGGGCTCTTATGCGGCTAAGCTTCGAGAAGATGTCGAACTCATCGAAGGGGTGTATGAAACTTTTTCTCCGGACCGTTACCGAAGCGGCAATCTGGCTCCGGTGTTCTTCGGAAGTGCGTTGAACAACTTCGGAGTACGGGAACTCTTAGAGACATTCATCGAGGTAGCACCGCATCCCCAGAAAAGGGAGACCGATGCCCGGACCATCGGCCCGGAAGAAGAAGCGTTCTCAGGGTTCGTGTTCAAAATTCACGCGAACCTCGACCCGAAGCACCGAGACCGGATCGCTTTCCTGAGAGTCTGTTCGGGAACATTCAAAAAGGGCAAATCGTTTCAGCATGTACGGCTCGGGAAACAATTACGGTTTGCCAATCCGTATAATTTTATGGCCCAGAGCAAGAACGGGGTAAACGAGGCGTTTCCAGGTGATGTGGTCGGCCTATACGACCGCGGAGATTTAAAGATAGGAGATACCTTGACCGAAGGGGAAATGGTCACCTTCCGGGGGATCCCCCAGTTCTCTCCGGAGATCTTCAAAGAGCTGGTCACCACCGACCCCATGCGGTCCAAACAGCTCGACAAGGGGATAGCGCAGCTGACCGAGGAGGGGGTTGCCCAACTGTTTATTCAGGACAAAGGGCGGCGTAAAATCGTTGGAACGGTGGGCGAGCTGCAGTTTGATGTCATAAACTACCGCCTCGAGCATGAATACGGGGCTTCCTGCCGGTTCGTACCGCTCGGTTTTACCAGGGCCTGCTGGATCACCTCCGAAGATCCCCAGAAAATCAAGGATTTTATCCGCTATATAGATTCTCAAATTGCCCAGGACCAGGACGGAAATCTGGTATACTTTGCAGAATCGGAGTGGATGCTTCGGCGTACCATCGAGAACAATCCCGATATCACGTTCCATTTTACCAGTGAGTTCAAAACCGACAGGGAGCTGCAGCTGCAGCATTAGCGGCCGCATAAAGCAATGGATGATAAGCGGACCCGGATTCTAACAGGCCTCGCCCTCTCAGCTACGATCGTTTTCTGGGCCTCCGCCTTTGCCGGTATTCGTGTCGCGTTGACCGCCTACACGCCGGGGGAGGTCGCTTTTCTCCGCTATCTCACCGCATCGGCCCTGCTTGCAGTGTACGCGCTCGCTACCCGTATGCCTCTGCCCAAGCTGCGGGATGTTCCCCTGCTCGCCTTAGCCGGATTTTTGGGATTTACCGCGTACAACATGTTTTTGAACACCGGAGAGATGACCGTTCCCGCGGGAGTGGCAAGTTTTATCATCGCTTCGGAGGTGGGAATAATCGCCCTCATCGCCCGTCTTTTCCTCAAAGAACATCCCGGCGGCTGGGGCTGGGTCGGGGTCCTGCTCTGTATTGCCGGAGTGGGGATTATTTCGCTGGTCCCTCAGTTAGGAGGAGGCGGCCCGGCGAGTCCTGCTGCGAGCGGCGGTAATGAGGGGACATCCGGGTCCGGTCTTCCCGTATCCGCCGGCGCCCTTCTGGTTTTCGGGGCGACCCTTTCGGTGAGCATCTATTCGGTGATGCACAAACCGCTTCTCAGGCGATATACGCCGATCCAGTTTACCACCTATGCCATCTGGGCCGGTACGGTGTTCTTATTCTTCTTTGCGCCGCAGGCACTCGGTTCGGTCTCAGGCGCGCCGGCAGGACCGACGGCTCCACGCTCGACTCGTCGTAGGTGGGTAGG
>CAZKZZ010000168.1:0-8347 GCA_964557375.1 uncultured Spirochaetales bacterium
TATACCTGAGGCCGTTCTATTTGTTCAACCTGAAATTGTTCATTCTGAACTTGGAAATCGATCTATGAGGGCAGCTTTATCACGGCAGCTTGACCCAAACAGCACCTGCCTTACTCGACTCGACCGCCTTATAGATAAACTCCATTCCCCGGATTCCATCGTACACGGTGGGGAACGAATACTCATCCGTGGAAAGCGGTTTTCCGTCGAGATGGGCCCGGATTGCAGTAATCGCACCGTTGTAGATGTTTGCAAACGCTTCGAAAAACCCTTCCGGATGGCCGTAGGGAATGCGGCCCGCTTCGACTGCTTTATCCGAAAGTCCTGTCTGGCCCTTGGTAAGAATCCGGCGCGCCTGCCCGTCCATGGCAAGTTCGAGATCGTTCGGTTTTTCCTGCCGCCACACGATGGAGCCTTTTGTCCCGTAAGCCCGGATCACGAGTCCGTTGTGCTCTCCCGGTGCAACCTGGCTTACGAAAAACACACCTTTTCCTCCTCCCTCGAGCCGGAAGAGGGCATTGAAATCATCATCGAGTTTTCTGCCTTTGATAAAGGTGGAGACATCCGCGCACATCTCGGTCACCGTTTCTCCGGTGATAAACTCGAGAAGGTTTAAGGAGTGACTGCCGATATCTCCCAAAGTCCCGCCGATACCGGACTGATTGGGGTCCGCCCGCCAGGCAGCCTGTTTGTTCCCTTTCTGTTCTACAAGGTCGTTCATCCACTCCTGCAGGTAACGTACTTCGACCTTGCGCGCCTGACCAAGTACTCCGCTTTTGAATAGGTGCCGGGCATGGCGCGCCATGGGGTATCCGGTATAATTGTGGGTAAGACAGAAAACAAGACCGGTCTTCTCAACCACGGAGACGAGTTCCTGCGCCTCTTCGAGGGTAAACGTCATCGGCTTATCACAGACCACATGTATACCCGCATCGAGAAACATTTTGGAAACCGGGAAGTGGCTCTTATTAGGGGTGACAACACTTACGAAATCGATCCGTTTGTCATCGGGCAGGTCAGCTTCTTTTTCAGCCATCTCCTCGTAGGATTTATAGCAGCGGCCGGGGTCGAGGTAGAGCTCCTCTCCGGTTTGTTTTGTATTTTCGAAATCTCTCGAAAAACAGCCTGCAACCAGTTCCGCCTGACCGTCGAGAGCTGCTGCGATCCGATGAACGGAACCGATAAGACTTCCTTTTCCTCCTCCTACCATACCGAATCTCAATTTACGCTTCCAGGATGTCATGAAGCACCTCCAAAAAGTGTTATTTTCTGTTTTATTCCTTTCTTGAGCCGTTCGAGCTGGGCTTCGAAAATAGTGAGCGGATTGTACTCTTGCGGATGGAGCGTGTGATAATCACAAAAACCGTCGATGAGGTCCCGTTTCAGCTGTGTGCCGATATTGATTTTTGCACAACCGAGTTCGATACTTCGAATAAAGATCTCATCTGATAGCCCGGTCCCCCCATGAAGAGCGAGAGGAACACCGGTACGCCGGGCTATTTCTTCGAGACGCTCAAAATCCACATTGGGCTCTCCTTTATAGAGGCCGTGTACCGTCCCGACAGCAGGTGCAAATACATCGAGAGCAACCCGCTCGCAAAACCGCTCCGCTTCATCCGGGTCTGCCAACGGAACATCGATCCCCGCGGTAATATCATCCTCCTTCCCGCCGATCGCCCCCAGTTCGGCCTCAAGAGATACACCGCGGGAGGACGCATACACGGCTGCTTCCTCAGAGAGGGCAACATTTTCTTCGAACGGAAGATGGGACCCGTCGAACATTACCGATGTCCATCCCCCGTCTACGCACCGTCTAAGATAATCGAGGTCTCTGCAGTGGTCGAGATGAAGGACAAGCGGTACCGAAATCCGCTCTGCAAGCCCCGAATACCACCCGGCCATGGTCTCTATGCCCCACAGCTTGACCGCCGCAACCGAAGTTTGAATGATGGCAGGCGCTGCCAGCTCTTCCGCGCTTTCGGCCACCGCTCTCATGCAGGGGTAATCGTAGCAGTTGAATGCCCCGATCGCGTACCCTTCCGCTTTGGCCGTCGAGAGGACCTCGTGTAATGTTGCTTTCGGCATCTGTTCGTTACTCCGTTTGTGCTCCCAGTATTGTACTCTCGATATTGTACTCTCCACCTTATTCGAATAGCAAGGGGAGAATACTGTTTATAAAACAGTCCGAGCAGTCGATATATAAAAATATGAAAAGAGTTTATCGCTTGGCTTTGTTGATTGTATTGCTTTTTGTTTCGGCTCCTGTTCTCTTCGCCTTCCAAACGGGGAATGCTTCCTGGTATGGAGGCAAATTCCAGGGACGGCCGACTGCAAACGGAGAGATTTTCGATACAAACAAATTTACTGCCGCCCACCGGACCCTGCCTTTCGGTACCCGTGTCAAAGTCACTAACTTGAGAAACGGTAAATCAACGGTGGTGCGTATCAACGACCGGGGTCCGTTTATTCAAGGTCGAATAATCGACCTCTCCAAGGCCGCAGCGGAAGCAATCGGTATGATAGATACAGGTACGGCACCGGTGAGCATAGAAGTGGTCGAAGATGTAGCCGGGCGGGCCGAGGTAAAACAGGAAACAAGCAAATACGATCTCAGTGAACGGTACACTATTCAGGTAGGCTCCTATTCAATGACCCGGAACGCGCTTTCCATGCGCAAGAAACTCGAAACTCATGGTTTACCTGCCGTTTTTGAATCCGGAGGAGAGGGAATTGTCCGGGTAATTCTTCCCGATATTGAAGCATCTGCACTTGATTCGGTGCGGGAGAAGCTAACTGAAGCGGGAATTACCGACATTTTAGTCCGTCGTAACTAGTTTTTAGTGCCACAAACCTTGTTGCACATCAATTTTTACTTATAAAAACGTCTGATTTGGTTCCCGGAACCGATATTTCTCCCCGATCTTGCTCTTAACGTCGGTAAGCGGGCAGATCCCGCCCGTAGCGCTCGCCTCGAAAAGACAGGCACAGGCAATGGCGGAAGCGGTCTTGAGCGCTTCTTCGGGTCCCCATCCTTCATAGATACCTGCCAAGATACCGGCACAGAACGCGTCCCCGGCTCCCACAGAGCTCAAGATATCCGAATCGGCAACATGATACGACGGGTGCACCGTTGCTCCGTTCGAGGTGTCCATCCAAATGGAACCTTCGGGAAAATGGATAACAACTGTTTTGGAAACCCCTTTCTCTATCACTTTTGCAGCAGCCTGCTCGAGGGCCTTCCTGTTGATTCCCTTTTTCCCTCTGATTTCAATGCCGGTAATCTTTTCCGCCTCCACTTCATTGATGATGCAGTAATCAACATACGGTAAGGTCGGCAGTACTATCTTTGAAAACCTGTCGGACGACTCACTTACCACATCGATACTGGTCTCGATTCCTGCCTCTTTGACCTGGTGCAGCAATCTTCCGGCGACTGTACCGAACTCAGGATCAGGTTCATCCATGCTGTCTAAGAGAAGAAGATATCCGAAATGAAATATGTTGATTTTTTTTTCTACGAGTTTGTCGATGGATACATGGTCCGGATTAAACAGGGCATTTGCCCCCCGTGCATGAAAGAAAGTCCTCTCCCCGCTACCTTGGAGGGTCATCACATCTGTATAACTGGTTGGATAATCATCGAGGGCTATCAGCATCTCGGAATCGATCCCTAAGGTTCGACAGTGTTCCCGGAGAAACTCCCCATAGCTGTCTCCACCCACACATCCGATCCCGTAGAGAGGAATGTCTAACTTCAATTTTGCAATATCGGTCAGAACATTGTGAGGCGAACCTCCTCCACCGTGTTTCTCATCCAAGATATTGGCCAACTCCCCTCTGCCCGGCCAGGTATCGATAAACTTGACCGCATCCACAATCCAATTTCCAGCACACGCTATTCCTGCCATGCAAAACCTCCCATGATGTACCGATATACTAAGTCATTCATATTCTACCATTTTTATCAACCTGTGTAACAACCAATTTTTTAAAAAAACCGCATAACACACACACACAGGATCACAGGATTATTGACGAACAGGTCTAAACATGCAACTCTTCTCTATCTAAAGTAAACGATATAACGTAATCACAATCAGGAGGCAGCCGATTGGAGAAACTTACGTCGAGAGAACGAATACTGAACACCATTGAGGGGAGACCGGTCGACCGAATCCCCATCTGGCCCCCCATCCCCTGGCATCCTCTCGCTCCTGGGCCGCCTGAAGGCGACTGGAAACTGCAGCCGAACTATCTCGCCATTTTGGACAAGGTGAAAGAACATTGTGATTTCCTGGTTAATTTGATGATTCCGGAGGGCCGCACCCATGAAAGTTCGGTAGAAGAGTATGCCCGCCGCGCCGCCTATGGCGGTATCTTCGACCGCAGGTTCTTTTTGAGCCCGCCGGAGCTCATATCATCACATGATGAAATAGATGAATCGGGTTCCAAAATAACTACGTACACCCTACAGACACCGAAAGGGGACCTCCGTATGGTCGAGCGTATCGATCCTGGCATTGATACAACCTGGCTTACCGAGCCGCTTGTGAAAACCACTGATGATGCCGAAAAGCTGCTGTCAGTACCGTATCGATTTGATCCTCCTGATTTAGATTCTTTTTTTGCCGACGTCGAAGAACTCGGAGATAGTGGTGTACCGGTGATCTTCGTTACTTCCCCCATGGTGATGGTATCTCATATGACGGACCTCCAGCGGTTTCTCGAATGGAGTATGCTGGAAAAACCTCTGGTAGACCGTATGATACAGACGATCTATGAACGCGAGGCGGAGCGGCTGCAGTACATCCTGGATAAAGGAGTCGATGCCATTATCCGCTTCGGCGGTTCCGAACAGGCCACCCCGCCGCTAATGCCCCATTCCTTTTTCGAGGAGTTCATTCTCCAATATGAGAAACCGCTGTGGCAGTTGGCACAAAAAGCGGGAAAACATGTCTGGGTACACTGTCATGGTAAAATCAGCTCAGTCATAGACGATTTTATCGAAGGCGGCGTCGAGCTCACAGATCCGGTCGAACCTCCGCCGCAGGGAGATATCGAGATCGGTGAAGCGAAACGGAGAGCACGGAAGGGGCCGATGACTCTCGTAGGCAACATCGAGCATGTTGATTTTTATAAACGGACACCGGAAGAAATGGAAAAACTTGTAGAAGAAGCGGTATGCACGGAAGGCAAAGAGTATCTCATCTTAGGGCACAGCGATTTTCTCATCTCAGAGATCAACGAAAAGACCCGCGATAACTGTATCAGTTATATTGAATCCGGAATAAAATACGGAAGGAGCGATATATGAATCAGAAAAAAACGACGTTCGCATTGATGCTTGCCAATCGGGGCTTTTTCCCCGGTTCCTTAATGGACGCAGCACGGGATGAACTGACAGAAACGTTAGCCGAGCTCGGCCATCAGGTGATCATGATGCCGAAAGAATCAACAAGGTTCGGGGCAGTAGAGACACCGGAAGAGGGAAAACTGTTTGCCCGTTTTCTCCACGAGAACAAAGGGGAGTATGGGGGCGTTATTGTAAGCCTTCCCAATTTCGGCGATGAGAATGGTGCTGTAGAAGCGCTAAAAGATGCGGGGGTACCCATTTTGATTCATGCCTATCCGGATGATTTGGATAAAATGGCCCCTGAAAACAGACGGGACGCTTTCTGCGGTAAGCTCTCCATCATGGATGTCTTGAAACAGAACAATGTTCCTTTCACTGCATTGAAGCCTCACGTTGTCTCGCCGAAAAGCGAGCGGTTCAAAGAGAACATCGAGTATTTTGATAAGGTGTGCAGAGTCGCCGGCGGGGTAAAAGGAATGCGGGTAGGCGCAATTGGAGCGAGAACGACCGCATTTAAAACGGTCCGTATTGATGAATTGGCCCTCCAAAAACATGGAATTACGATGGAAACGGTGGATTTGAGCGGGGTATTCAAGCGGATGAGGGATATTGATCCCGCAGGCAGTGCCTATAAAAACAAAAAAGAGAAGCTCACCGGGATCGGTTCATGGAAAGAGGTCCCGGACAACGCAACGGACAATCTTACCCGTCTTGCCGTTGTACTGGAGCAATTGGCTGAGGAGATGGAACTGGATGCAATGGCGGTCCGCTGCTGGATCGAAATGCAGGAACAGCTCGGCATCTCTCCATGTGTCGTCTTGGGCGAGCTCATCGACAACGGAATACCGGCCGCGTGTGAGGTCGATGTGGGTAATGCCGTTACCATGTATGCTCTCTCCCTGGCATCCGGTAAATCAGCTACTTGTCTAGACTGGAACAACAATTACGGCGAGGATGATAACCGCTGCATCCTCTTCCACTGCGGGCCGGTCCCCGAAAGTCTCATGGACGGCAGGGGTACGGTTACTGACCACGGGATTCTTCAGAATGCGGTCGGGAAGGGGTGCAGCTATGGATGCAATCAGGGCCGAATCGCACCCGGACAATTTTCATTCGGCAGTCTCACCACAGTGGACGGGAGAATCTCCTGTTATCTCGGAACGGGTGAGTTTACGACCGATGAAATCCCTGAGGAGTTCTTCGGCTGTGCGGGGGTTGCAAAAATTCCGGGGCTGCAGGATGTTCTGCTCCACATCGGGAGGAACGGACATAGACACCATGTCAGTGTTACTCCGGGCAACGTCATTATGCCGGTAAGAGAAGCCTTGAGCTATTATCTTGGTTTTGAAATTGCCCTGCCGCAGCGGGACTGATCCGGCGGCTGCATCGGTTGTCGGCCGCTTTCATTGTCAGTCAATGTCATTGTCGGCCAAAGCCGGTGTCAGAGAGCGATAGATGAACATCGTAGACTACAATAGAGAAGCGTGGGATGCCGAAGTATCCAGAGGGAATGTCTGGACAAAACCGGTGGACAGCCGGACGGTCGAGGATGCCCGGAGAGGAGAATGGAGTATTCTGTTGACACCTGTAAAACGGGCCCCTACAGAATGGTTCCCGGAGCCCATGTACGGTGTGCGGGTGCTCTGCCTCGCTTCAGGCGGCGGTCAGCAGGGACCGATCTTTGCAGCCGCCGGTGCTGTGGTGACCGTATTCGACAACTCCCAAAAACAGCTCGAGAGCGACAGGATGGTCGCCCGGCGGGAAAATCTGGATATAGAAACAGTTCGTGGCGATATGCGGGACCTCTCCATTTTCGCAGACGAGAGCTTCGATTTGATCGTTCATCCCGTTTCGAACTGTTTTGTCCCTGATATTCTCCCCGTCTGGAAGGAGGCGTACCGCGTCCTTACTCCGGGCGGCAGCCTGCTTTCGGGGTTCATAAAGCCCTTTATCTACATCTTCGATCAGGAAGCCTACGATAACGGTGTTCTCGCGGTTCGGCATCCCATTCCCTATTCTGCTCCGGACCATCTCCCCCGGCGCCTCCTCGAACAATATCTTGCCGAGAAGGAACCTCTCGAGTTCAGTCACACTTTGGAAGAGCAGATCCGGGGGCAGATCGATGCAGGCTTTGTTATAACCGGCATGTACGAGGACACAGCCGGCGGTGAAGAATTGATGGACAAGTATATGCCGATATTTATCGCCACGCGGGCGCTGAAACCGGCAGCTCCCCTATCGGATAAACAACCCGATTACATCGACGAACTGGAATGGGTATGAACACTTCGGCTTATTGACACCTGACCCCGATTTTCAGTATATTTCTTTCTTGCACACCGTGTTATCTTATCGGTTCAGGGCCCATAGCTCAGTTGGTTAGAGCGGCTGACTCATAATCAGTAGGTCCCAGGTTCAAGTCCTGGTGGGCCCAAAAAAAGGGAGTGCCTCGAAGAGGTGCTTCCTTTTTTTGTGGGCGGGACCTGCCGGGACTTGAAACGGAGGTCCGGCGCGACCACACCGGGAGCGCTGAGGCACAGGAGGTGCCGAAAGGACCGGAGGCGGGTCGGAAGGAGTCCGCAGGACGCGGACGACTGGAGACCAAGTCCTGGTGGGCCCATACAAGTTAAGCCGAGTTTAGGAGAGTTAATTCTAAGCTCGGCAACAACTTATTCCCATTATTTTGTTTTTCCTTCTTCATTTCACTCTCCATTGCAATAAGCAGTTCCACCATGTGACCAAATTTGTAACCACCTGCAGGGGGATTTTATCAATCATTCACCAACTTCAATCAAGTTTTGTTTAACATAAGTCACTGCATGAGTTTAGGAAAGGGATGCGAAAAGTATTTGATAAAATCTACCACAAGTCGTATAATATGTGGTAGATTTTATCAGGAACCAAATAATGGAAAAGCAAACAAAAGAGCGTATTAACGAATATCTCAAAACACACGGAGGAGTGATTCGCACCTCGGATTTCCAAAAAGCAGGG
>CAZKZZ010000169.1:0-8173 GCA_964557375.1 uncultured Spirochaetales bacterium
CTGTTCGATCGATGAGTTGAACTGCCCGAACATGAGGTTTAGGGATGAGACCATCTCGGAGAATGATTTGCCCAATGCGTCCTGTTCCGAAGAGACGGAAGCTTCTACTTTGAGGTTCTTGCCGGCGATCTCTTCTGCTATGTTTACCTTCTCGTTCTGATATTCGATAAGATTAGAGAACGATTTTCCGATCATCCCCAGCTCATCAATACGGGTGTTGATCCGTTCAATGTCATGCTGGTTAATGCCTGTCATTTGGATATCGCCGATGGCAAGTCTGTTCGCACCCTGTACGATCAGCATAATCGGCTTGGATATGGTCCTCGAGAAGAGAACGGCAATAACAATAGAGATAACCACCATTACCAGCGCACTGATGACGATAAACATGATGAGGTTGTTGATCGGGGCGCGCACTTCCGCTTCGTCTATCTCAGCGAGCAGGCCCCAGGTGGTACCGAATATATCGACCGGTGTGTATGCGGAGAGAACCGGATTGCCGTTATAGTCTATAATGATTTTTTGGTCTGATTCCCCGGACAATGCGGCTTTCGCTGCCTCGGTTTCTACACTTCCCTTTGAGGGGTCGGCAAACGATGCTTCTACTGAACGGTTCTCCGGGTCGAGATAGGAGTCGGAACGCATCAAATGGTCAGGACCTACTAAGTATGTCTCTCCGGTTTCACCCATACCGGCACGCTCTCTCATTATATCATTGATCTCTTTGAGAGAGAGCTGTAAGGCAACAATCAATTCTACTTCCCCGTTGTGAATGACCGGCTCAGCTATAAACGATGCCGGAGCGCCTCCGGAAGGTTCGTATGGAGCAAAATCGGCGAAAGAGAACTCTTTGGTTTCGAGCGCTTTTCTGGTAACGTCTCCCAATCCGGAATCGGAATACTCTCCGTTTAGAATATCGGCCCCGTAATCAGCCTCTTTTGTAACGGTATAGAACACCGTCCCGTTGGGATGGATGAGGAACAGATCGTAATAATGAAACTTTTCCATATAATCATAGAAGATGTCTTCTTCGGCACCCTCGAGTTTTATGGCAATTGCCTCTTCGAAGTCCTTTTTCGTGATCATTACCCAGTCCCGTCCGGGAATATCGACCGGTTCATACACAACCATGGACAATCTTCCGGCGCTGTCGGTAAATACCTCGGTTCCGCTCTCGCCTGCAAATGCCTGCTGGATATACTCCACCGATTCTGCGACTTCAGTCTGGTCGGCACCGAATACAAAAGCGCCATCACCCATGGTCTCCATGTCACTTCGAAAATAATATCTTCCGTTTTCATGGGACATGAGATAGGTCTCTCCAGTCTGCCCCATAGAAACTCTCGACTGTACGATCGCATTCATCCGTTGATGGACCGGCCCCCCCGGAGTAAGCATCTCATTGGTTACCATATTGTCCTGAAAGTAACGCTCGACCTCCGCTTTTTTGAGCTTTTGGATGGAGGTAAGTTCCTTGAGTGCTTCTTCTTCGAGGATTTTCACTGTCTCCATCAGGTAATCCATCTCTTCCTGATGCCCCTGGAAGGATACGGTGAGTTGGTTCTTTTTTGTCTCCCGCATCGCTTCGAGCTGGTCGAAATTTGCGGCCATCAACGCGTCCGATGACTGCATAATGGAGAGCACGGTGACCGCTCCAATCGATATAATGACTACGACAACGAAAATTAATGTAATCTTACCGCCGATACTTTTTAAAAATGATACCTTGTTATTGGTATTATTGGCTTTCATAAGTTCCTCCTTATTGAGCCTTTGCTTTTATTTCATTAACGTCGGTATCCTGAAGCAGCTTTGATACATCGAGTAAGATCTTGACTTCGTCGTTTACTTTCCCGATACCGGCTATATAATGTTCTCTTCCTGATTCACTCTTAAATTCGGGGGGTGGTTCAATGTTGTTTTCAGGAATGTCCTCTACTTCAGAGACGGTGTCGACGATGAGTCCTATATTGGTCTCTCGGATTCTGGTGATGATCACACAGGTCCTGTCATCGTATTCCCGCTCTTCCATGCCGAAATTGATTCTAAGGTCGATAACCGGGATAACCTGTCCCCGGAGATTGATCACCCCTTTCACATAGTCGGGCATATCAGGTACTGCTACAATGGGCTGCATCTCTTCGATAGATTGGACCATAGCAATATTTATCCCGTATTCCTCTTTTCCTAACTTAAACAGAAGATATTTGTTCTCCTGGTCCGCTTCGTCATCGACGTCAATAAACATAGTATCTTCATCAGCCATAACTTCCTCCTTGCTTTACAGTATTGAGTACATCGAGTATTCGTTCATACTCGTTTGATTTATCAAAAAAATAGTGTGCGCCTAACTCGATGCTTTTCTTTTTGTTATTCTCCGAAGCAAAGTTTGTAAGCACAATCGTTGTCAGAGAGAGGTTTTTATCTTGTATGAATTTTAGGACATCGAATCCGGTCCCGCCCGGCATCTGGATATCGAGGATAACGACATCCGGATTTGCACTGGTCAACTGTTCGATGGTGGAAGGTACGTCCTGTGATACGAGTACGCTGGATATCGTTTTTACAGAGGAGAGCAGTTTTCTCAGGTTCATTCTGATGAGGGTGGAATCATCGGCTATCAGCACTTTCATAACGTCGTCTTTTACCTCATGATGAAGTATAGGGTGTTAGCGATAATAGCGGTATCACAGAAATTGTTATTTTTTTGTAACAGAAATTGTTACATGTTTATATTAATCGATGAGGTGGTTTGTCATAACGTATTGGACCAGCTCGACGTTCGAATGCAGGTCCATTTTTTCAAAAATGCGTCTTCGATAGGTATTGACGGTGTTAACACTCAAGGAGAGGGTCTCGGCAATTTCGTTTATGCTCTTGCCGCCTCCGATAAGGAGCAGTATCTGAAACTCACGGTCGGAGAGACGTTTATGGGGGGAAGCTGCTGTTCCCTGATCAAATGAAGAGGCCAGCTGTTCCGCCAATGTATCGCTTACGTAATGGCCTCCGGCATACACTTTCCGAATGGCTTTTACCAGTTCATCAGGGGCTTGTTCTTTGGTTATATACCCGGATGCACCGTTTTGCAGCGCCCGCACCGCGTAACGGTCTTCCGGATGCATACTCAAAACCAGTACTTTGCACTCAGGATACACCGGTTTGAGCTCTTTCAATATATCAAGCCCGTCTTTATCGGGGAGGCTGATATCGAGTATGAGCACATCGAATGGGGTTTTTCCCAAAAGGGAAAACAGCGCAGCGCTGTTCTCTGCTTCTCCTGCCAGTGCAATATCTGCTTCCCGTTCGATGAGTTTCTTAAACCCTTCACGAATGAGATTGTGATCGTCTGCAATAACAACGGTAATCACGAATCCTCCGACTCCAGAGGGATGCGAAGTGCGACTGTTGTTCCGGACTCCGGCCCACTTTCTATTGTAACTGTTCCATTGCAGGAAAAAGCCCGCTCCTGCATGCTCATTATACCAAATGAATGGAGATGATTGTCACTGGAAGTCTTGAATCCGACACCGTTGTCCCGGATATCAACGGCGAGATCGTTGTTCTCCTTTTTCACGGTCAAGAATACCTTTGATGCCTGGGCATGCCTCGCACAGTTGGTAAGCGCTTCCTGTACAATACGGAATACTGCAAGAGACTGCTCCTTGGAAAGTTCAAAATCCCGCTCGGGAGCGTCAAAGATAACAGGGACACCGGAATATTTTTGGAATTCACCCGCCTGCCATTCCAGTGCTTCTACGATTGTCGAGGTATCGAGTACATCCGGTCTCAGCTCTTTGGATAATTCCCGCACTTTTTTTACGGTCATGTCGAGAATCATTCGCATCTCCTCGATTGTACTGATCACCTCGGGTTTGTCCTCTACATCCTTCCTGATAAGGGAGAGATTCATCTTCAATGCGGTGAGGGCCTGGCCTAAATCATCGTGTATTTCACGAGCAATATAAGCGTTCTGCTCTTCTCTTAAGCTTTGGAGATGGCCGGAGAGTTCACGGTAACGTGATTCACTTTCCGTCAACTCCCGCTCCGCGTGCTTGAGTTTAAATGCCATTCTCACTGTGGCAAGGAGAAACTGTTCATTCCCCGGTGCTTTTTGCACATATCCATATTTTGTAATTTGTTCCGTTTTTGCGAGCGTCTCCTCGTCCGTATGGCCCGAATGGAATACGATAGGGATGTTGTATTGTTGAAATATCTTTTTAGCAGCAAACGTTCCGTCGAGCCTGTCGTGGCCCAAATCAATGTCCATGAGAATGAGATCGGGAAGTTCCTGTTCGTTTTCTAAGAGACGGTATATCTCGTCTACTGATTTGGCTGTGGCAACATCATAACCGTTTTTTTCGAGTACTTTTGCGGTATTGAGGACTATTATCGCCTCATCATCGACAACCAGCACCTTCTGTTTCATACTCAAAATTATAACAATTCTTCTGTTATACGCAACGTATTTTTCTTATTTCTTGTCGAAAGACTCGGCATCATCATTCTCGGATTCCGGGTTTACCCGTTTCATTCTCGGTTCGTAGAACATATTTGAAAATTGGTAATTTTTACGCTCCATCATTGATGTAAACCGTTTTTTCAGCCAGTTCCTATAAAGCCGGCGGGTACCCGGAAAAAGCAGAGAGAACCCGAATACATCGGTTATGATACCCGGTGTTATCAGCACGAAACCGGCTATGAGAACGAGTAATCCGTCCATCATCTTTTCGGCGGGAATCACACCCCGTTCCATTTCCATGCGGATGCTTTGCCAGATACCGGTTCCTTGTCTGCGGGTCAGTACCGCACCAAGGACTCCCGTAGCAATAACGATGGTAATCGTAGCGAGAGCACCGATGACCGTACCGATCTTGATAAGCAGGAAGAGCTCTACTAACGGGATAAGAGTAAACAGAAAAATTAAACGTATAAGCATTGTTTTCACCTTTTACCGGTTTAGCCGGTATGTACAGAATATCGATGTGGAAATTAAATTTCTACCCGCTACTCCTCCTCCGCTATTTTCTCTAATGTGTCTCTGTTGAGTATATGGACAACATTTCCTTCCTGTACGAGGACCCCCTCCTTTGTTAGTTCGGAGAAGCATCTGGAAAGAGAAGGCCTGGCCACCCCGAAAATCTCAGCAAGGGTTTCTTTTGTGACCATGAGAGCAGGACTGTCCGTGTCCTGTTTGTTCGATTGGTCCAAAAAATAGACAGCGAGCTTCTGTTTTATCGTAGAAAACTGAATGAGATAGAGTTTTTCAGCGAGGATTGTGAGCCTGTTCCCAATATCGTGAAGCATCTGTTCCATGAATATAGTACTTGATTTCATAAGCTCGAGGATACAAGTCCGGGGGATTTCGAAAATGGTTGTTTCAGTATCGGTGGTGAGCGTTACCGGTAGATAATTATCGGGTGAAAAAAGAATAGCGGTGGCAATGGCCTCTCCCTGCCGCAGGGTTTCTACTTTTAGCACTTTACCTCGATAATCCTGGAACTCAGCGATAACGTTCCCCGATAGTATTACCAGCAGTTTGTCATAATGGTCGCCTCGAAATGCGACGACAGCTCCGGGACCGTAACTCCGGGCAATGCAGCCGGTACGTGAAAGTATCCCCGAGAGATCGTTTTGTTCTACACCTTGAAAAAGCGGGCACTTCTTTAGGTGATGTAGTAAGTTTTTATCATCCATATCTCTCATATCTTCTCATAGAAGGGAAGGATAGGGCAATAAAGCGCATCTTGACAGCCGCACCTGCTCACTTTACCATGCCTTTTACAATCCAACGGAGGCTTTTGTGAGCATTATCCAGAAATCATTAACAGGTACGGAATGTATTGGTATCGGGAACCGGGGAGAACCGGCTTTTCGATTTATCCGGGCGGTGCGGGATTTCAATATCCGGATGCAGACATCACTTAAAACGGTTGTATTCTACCTCGAGGTGGAAAAAGATGCACCCTTTGTTCAGGAAGCAGATGTCGCAGTGCCGTTTCCTTCGAATGAGGGCTCCTCATATATTCAGCGGGAGCTGATGATGGATCTGTTCCGGGAAACCGGCTGCAGTGCGGTGTGGCTCGGTTGGGGGTTTCTCTCTGAAGATGCCGTTTTCGTAAAGATGATCGAGGAGAGCGGGATGATTTTTCTCGGTCCATCTTCCGGTGCCATGTACCTTTTAGGAGACAAGATCCAGGCAAAGGAATTAGCAGAAAAGGCCTCGGTACCGGTTGTTCCTTGGAGCAAAGGACCGGTGAGAACGTTGGAAGAGGCCGAACGGGTCGCTGAACAGATCGGTTACCCCTGTATTATAAAGGCTGCAAATGCGGGCGGAGGTAGAGGAATCCGATTTGTCTATTCTTCGGATGAGCTTGCCTCCAGGTATCAATCTGCCCGGGACGAAACCGTCCGGGTAACGGGTGATACCGTCGTGTTTATTGAACGGCTCGTGGAGAGAGGACGGCACCTCGAGGTACAGGTATTGGCAGACCGCCACGGGAATGTTGCTACGTTCGGGGTCCGGGACTGTTCCGTACAGCGGCGGAATCAAAAAATTATCGAAGAGACCCCTCCTCCCCATTTTAGTGATGATAAAATCGAAGAGATAGAACGTGCTGCGGCTCGTCTTCTCAAAAGCGTCGATTACGAGAGTGCCGGAACGGTGGAGTTTCTCTACGATATGGACCGGGACCAATTCTATTTCATGGAAGTAAACACAAGACTGCAGGTAGAGCATCCGATAACCGAAGAACTTTTTGGGATTGACCTCGTACAAGGCCAGCTGAGTATTGGGATGGGCCTTCCTGTCTACGAAGATGGTGGTGAAAATAACGGCCGTGGAGGGTACAGAACGAGCCGCTTTCTACACCCTGCCGCGGGAAGTGTTGTCGAGATACGGCTCAATGCGGAAGACCCTGACCTCGAATTTTCTCCCGCACCCGGGAAGGTAACGTTGTTTAAGCTGCCGGGCGGCCCGGGAGTTCGAGTAGATGCCGGAGTGTGGCAGGGAAGTACGATCCCGAATGAATTCGATTCGATGATCGGAAAAATAATTGCCCGAGGAAGAGACAGGAACGAGGCGATTGCCCGATTGAAGCGAGCACTCACCGAGCTTCAGATCCGTATCGAGGGGGGAACGACAAACAGAGCATTTGTAAAGCAGCTTCTCTCGACCTCCCGCATTAAAGAAGGTGGAGTACACACTCGGTTTGTCGAGGAGTTTATTGGGAAACGGGATGAGGTAATCGAGCGGCCCCACTGGGACGCGGCGCTTTTGGCCGCTGCCGTAGAAAAATATATTACCCACAGCCGTGAAGAGCTCGTCAATTTTAAGCAGCAGCTATCGTCAAACGGACAGCCGAGGGAAGTCGGACCTACCGAAGGAGTAGCGATCAAGCTAAAAGCGCACCATACCACGTACTCCTTTATCGTAAAGGCGATGGGAAACAACCATTACCACATCGAATATGAAAACAGTGTCATTCCTCTCCGATACTTTCAGCGGGAATCAAACAGTCTCATGATGTATGGGGAGACTAGGTATTGGGTTCAGACTGTACACCGCGGCGATAATTTACAGTGTGAAGTAGACGGAGTCCCCTATTTGATCGAGGTCGAATCGAGCGGAATGGTTCGGGCCTCTTCTCCGTCTATGGTACTCTCGATTCACGTCCAGCCTGGGCAGGAGGTGAAGAAGGGTGATGTGCTCGTCTCCTTAGAGGCGATGAAAATGGAGATACTTATCTCAGCGCCGGAGCCGGGTGTGGTCCGGGAGGTCCTGGTAAAACCGGGAGAGCAGGTTGCAGCAGGAGAGCCGCTTCTCTATGTGGAGGTGCAAAAGGAAGGCGCGACTTCCGAAGGCGAGACTTCCGAGGTCGCTGTTTCGGAAGTTATTTCTTTTACCGATACAGAAGGAGACAGTGAAAAACAATGGGATATTTTAGAGCGGGAATACAGGGCGGTATTCTTAGGTTATGATCACACTCCTGATGTGACTCCCCTCCTGCGAAGGATGATCGAGTTTGCAAAGCAGTGCAGTGAGTTCAAACAGCATCTTACCGAAACACTCTTTTCAGGCGTACAGATGTTTGCGGAAATCGAGCCTCTCTTTATGACCGGCAATATTGCTTCAGCAGGGGCCGCCCGTACAGCATCCTCTCAGGAATTACTCAGC
>CAZKZZ010000170.1:0-2132 GCA_964557375.1 uncultured Spirochaetales bacterium
CTTCCCGGGCCGTATCAAGCTTTTCTTATCAAAGCCTATCAGGTCCTTCCGGCCGGCCCTGAGAAGTGCTTCCTTTACCAGTTTATAATTTGCAGGGTTCCTGTACTGGATAAGGGCCCGCTGCATCGCCTTATCGTGTAATCCCTTGGCAACATATACGTGTTCTCCACCTCGGGTTCCGGTCCGGGGGTCGATCCCCGTATGATACATGCAGGTAGCAAGTGTCCCCGGGGTAGGATAGAAATCCTGTACCTGCCGGGGGATGAACCCGGTGTCCCGCAGATATTCGGCGAGCTCTACCGCATCCTCGAGAGTAGAGCCGGGGTGGCTCGAAATGAAGTAGGGAACGAGATACTGCTTCTTGCCGAGTTCCCGGTTAATTCGCGTGTATTTTCGGGTAAAGGCATCGTACCACTTTCCGGACGGCTTTCCCATGTAAGCCAGGACGTTCTCAGATACATGCTCAGGGGCCACTTTGAGCTGTCCGCTTATGTGATGCTCGCAAAGCTCCCGGAAAAAGGTATCGTCATTGTCAGCCATGAGATAATCGAACCGTATACCGGAGCGGACAAACACTTTTTTGACCCCGGGCAGCGACCTCAGGTCACGCAGCAGATCGAGATACTCGCTGTGGTCTACTTCCAGGTTCCCGCAGAGATCGGGATAGAGACACTGCTTGTCGCTACAAGCACCCACGGACAGCTGCTTTCGGCATGCAGGATGACGGAAATTGGCCGTGGGACCTCCCACATCGTGAATATATCCTTTGAAGTCCGGATGACGGACCAGGGTCTCTGCTTCCCGAATCAGGGAATCACGGCTTCTCGCCTGGACTATCCTCCCCTGGTGAAAGGTAAGGGAGCAGAAACTGCACCCGCCGAAGCAGCCCCTCGAACTGACCAGGCTGAACTTCACCTCTTCCTCGGCAGGCACGCCTCCGAGCCCCGCATACTTGGGATGAGCATTCCGGGTGTAGGGGAGTTCATACAGTTCATCCAGTTCATCGCTTTCGAGGGGGAATGAAGGAGGATTCTGTACGAGGTATTGTTTATCGTACGGCTCCACCACGGTTTTAGCAGTAAACGGGTCGGTATTCCGGTAGGCAATATCAAAAGCGGCCGCATAAGCCCGGCGGTCCTGTTTAACCGATTCGAAAGAAGGAAGTTCGACAACTTCGCCTGGCCCGAGGTCAGGGAGCGCTTCGAGCGCACACCTGTACGAAGTCCCCCTCACCGTTGTGATGGAGCCTATCTCCTCGCCTGCTGCAAGCCGCTCTGCGATTTCGATAACAGCTTTCTCACCCATCCCGTAGACGAGCAGGTCCGCCTTAGAATCGATTAATACGGAACGGCGGACTTTGTCCGACCAGTAGTCGTAATGCGAAAACCTCCGAAGAGATGCCTCTAAGCCCCCGAGGATAACAGGCACCTTCTTATACGCCTGCTTAGCACAGCTTGCATACACGAGAAGTGCCCGGTTCGGCCGCAGCCCGGATTTCCCGCCCGGCGAATACGCATCGGTTTTTCTCCGGTGACGGGCCGCGGAGTAGTGATTGACCATTGAATCGACATTACCCGAGGTGACGAGAAATCCGAGGCGGGGTCTCCCTAAGACGCGGAATGACGCACTATCCCTCCAATCAGGCTGGGATAGTATACCAACGCGGTATCCTCTGGATTCGAGCAGTCTCCCAATAAGGGCGGAACCGAAAGAAGGGTGGTCTACGTATGCATCACCGGTTATTAGCACGAAATCGAGCGGGTGCCATCCCTTTTGTTCAGCTTCTTCACGTGTAGTCGGTAAATATTCTGTCATCAGGATTTAAAAAAGGATAGCCGCCGCATTTTTTAAAAACGAGAGGATGAGGTCGTTATGCAGGTTTTTAAAATGATCCTTGTGAGGGACAACGACGACTATCCATGATTCTTATTCTTTATGTTACCTATATTATTAGCCCACTTTGGGCCGTACGTCAATAGGTTATTCAAGAAATTTCACTACTTTTTTAATATTTTTTATACTTTTGATATAAGAAAAGAAATAAAAGTTATGTAACTATTTACAACATCAATGCTTAGCTTTTATCTCAGTATACTATACAAAAGAAAAGGTGTTTTCGCAAATATTTTTTT
>CAZKZZ010000170.1:2232-8130 GCA_964557375.1 uncultured Spirochaetales bacterium
TTTTTATCACTTCTGTACGCTTCCCGCTCTATGATGAGTTTCCGCTGTTTGACCGCCCGGTCCATCACCTCCATCAGGTCGGAGGGGGTAAACGGTTTTACCAGAAAATCGAACGCACCGCGCCGGGTGACCTCTACTGCAGCTTCGACCGTTGCTAATGCCGAGACAATCACAGCTACAGTACTGTTCTGCAGCGTCTCATCTATATAGGCGATGACATCGAAGCCTGAAATACCGGGCATTTTCAGATCAATCAGTGCGACATCGAACGTTTCACGGCCGAGCATTTTTAGGGCCTGTTCCCCGCTTTCAGCGAGATGTACTTCGAACCCCCGTTTGGAAAGGATTCGTTCTATCCCCGCCCGGATGCCTTCTTCATCATCTACGACCAGGACTTTTTTCGGTTCTTCCATTTTTACACTTCGTTTTTCTACGCGAGATACTGCCGTATTTTACCTTCGAGGTCTTCTAAGGGGATCGGTTTTGTCAGTACTTCATCGACCTTTATCCACTGTTTGTCCGTCTTTCCGGAAAGGTCGAAAGTGAAACCCATCTCCCGGGCCGCCCCGGTCTGCATGATGATCGGAACGTTTTTTCCCTCCGGGCTTTCTTTTACTTTTTTACAGAATACGAATCCCGAATCGAAATGTTCCATCATCAAATCGGCCAAAATCAGGTCCGGTTTGAACTCGCTCAATTTTTCCAAACCCTCCTCGATCGATTCTGCAGTTTCGACCGAGTAGTCTTTTGCCTCGAGAAAAATCTTCTGCTGGTTCAACAGATCTACATCATCATCTACTATTAATATCTTTGACAATTGAATCCTCCTCAAACGTCTTCTTTATCTTGATTTCAAAAAATGCCCCGCCGTCAGGATTGTTTCCGGCGTGGATCGACCCGCCGTGCATCTTGATGATGCCGTAGCAGACCGCAAGCCCCAATCCGGTACCCTTCCCGACCGGTTTGGTAGTAAAAAAGGGAGAGAACAGTTTCGACATATTCTCTTCGTCGATCCCCGGTCCCTGGTCCTTTATAACGACGGTAAAATCCTCATCTCCATCATTACTGGAGATAGTGATTCTCCCTCCGTCCGGCATTACTTCTACCGCATTTCGCAGGATGTTGTCAAAGACCTGTTTCAACTGGGTCCCGTCGACATTCTGTTCTCCGATCGCATCATCGAGCTCATAGACGATCTCGATCCTCTCTCCGTTTTCGTGACTTTTGATCTGCTCGGCAGTGGTCCGCACGATCCTGTTGATATCGGCAGGGGCCCGGTCTATCCGTTCTTCCCGGGCAAAGTTGAGAATACGGCGGACGATTTGGCGGGTCCGCTCAGCCTCACTGATTACCTTGTCCACATCAGGCGTAAGTTCATGGTCCGGGTCGAGTTCTTCCTTTAGAATATGAGAATACATCAACACGACCCCTAAGGGATTGTTTATCTCATGGGCAATACCCGCGGCCATCTGCCCCATGGAGGCGAGCTTTTCCGCCTGAATCAGCTTGGCCTGGTTTTCAGTGAGGTCGGAGATGGTCTTCTCGAGCTTGCTGATCAGATAGGGGAGGCACATCTCCACCTCCGCGATTCCCCGCCACACGGCAACGGCTTTGTCCCGGCAGGAGTTGTACCCGCAGGCACGGCAGTTGAGCTCATCTTCTTTGGTATACTTTCCAGTCTTGGCGAGGATCTCTTTGATCTCCTCTTCAGTAGGCATCGGCATGTAGATCTGAAGCCCGGAAAACTGCTTGGAGAGATCGACCTCGAGATACTCTTCATGGCACTGTTTCCACTCCTGCAGGTCGGTGATCATGGGCCGCTCTTTCATGTATTTTATGATGTACTTCTTTCTCTCGTAGTAGGTCAAATCGTTGTGCATGACCGGCCCCGCGATACACCCCTCGCAGAAAAGAAGATCAAAGAGCTTGTAGGAAAACGTCTTTCCCGCTTCCTTTCTCCCTTTCAGTACCTCGAGGATTTCAGCCACTCGGTCCTTTCCCTCGATAATGGCCGCAGGACTCTCGATGAGGTCTGCATCGATACTGGCAGCTTTCAAAAGCCCGCCGGTGACCGGGTAGATCCGGCCGAGGTTAGCCAACGGAGGGTCGAACGGGGTGCCTTCGGCTCGGCCCGGATCAGTCCCCCGCCTTTCGAACAATTCAAAGAGTTCATCGAAGGTGAGCACACTGTCTACGAGACCCAGCCGGCCTGCCTCGTCCTTTTTGGCCACGCAGGGGCCGATAAAAACGATATTGGCCTCGGGATTTATTTTCTCCTTGATGATTTTCGCCATTGCCTCCATGGGGGAGACAATCGGGGCTAAGTTCTCCACCAGATCGGGGAACTGCCGTTCGACAAAGGCGACTACTGCCGGACAGGGAGTGGAGATGTAAAACTTGTACGGATCGCTTAAGTCCTGGTTCTTAAAGATTTCGTAGTAAGCGTAAGAGACGAGATCGGCACCGAATGCCACTTCATACACAGCTGAAAAACCGATGTCCCTGAGGGCCCCGACAACCTGTTCCGGTTCGACCTCTAAGAACGCCGCCGGAAACGACGGGGCGATAATAGCGCAGGTGTTGCCCGGATCGTCTTCTAAGAGCCTGACCGTATCTTCGACCCCGGATTTGATCCTCTTTGCGTTTTGAGAGCAGACGTTGACACAGTACCCGCAGGAGATGCACTTCTCCGGGATAATGTGGGCCTGTCCCCCGTGGACTTCAATGGCCTTGGTGGGGCAGGTCCTCACACATGAGTAACATTTCTTACACTCTTCTCCGACAGTATATACCGCTTCCATAGTTATCGCTGCGTTCCTAACGCCTGGTTACCCGCTCCTTGTAGCCGGTGTGGAGCAATTCGTGCGCGGTGTGGGAGCCGGGCCGGTCTAAATAATCTTCGTATAGGGCTTTGATCCGTTCGTTCTGGTAGGAGCGTCTGATTCTCCTGGACTTCTCTACGTCATACACCGCAGCAATCCGCTGTTTGATCCGGTCGGAATCGATGCCGTAGATCTGCCCGCCGCCGCCGACACATCCGCCGGGGCAGGCCATTACTTCGACAAACGCGTATTCCGACTCACCTGCTTTGACACTCTCCATGAGCTCCCGTGCTTTCCCGAGAGTATTGGCTACCGCCACCTTGATCGTGGCCCCGGCAATGGTCACTTCCGCCTCTTTGATCCCGTCGTATCCGCGGACAGCGGTAAAATCGATGTTCTCGAGATCTTCTCCGGTAAGCATATTGTATGCAGTCCGGAGTGCGGATTCCATCACCCCGCCGGAGGCGGCGAATACATCGCCCGAACCGGAGGTGGTACCGAGCAGTACGTCGAACTCTTCCTCGGGGAGGGAGGCGAAGTTGATGCCGTAGAGGTCGATCAGCCTGGAGAACTCCCTCGTGGTGATGACTGCATCGACATCCTGCACACCGTTCTTACCCATCTCCGGCCGCTTGGCTTCGAACTTCTTGGCCGTGCAGGGCATAACTGATATCACATAAATGTCCTCGGGATCAATCCCTTCCTTCTTTGCAAAGTAGTCTTTGATGAGGGCCCCCATCATCTGCTGGGGCGATTTACACGAGGAGATGTGGGGAAGCATGTCCGGATAGTTGTGCTCTACGAACTTGATCCAGCCCGGACAGCAGGATGTGAACATGGGAAGCGGTTTACCCCCATGCTCCCCGCCGTTTCCTGCACCGGCCGCACCGCTGATCCGTTCGATGAGCTCGTGCGCCTCCTCCATTATGGTGAGGTCAGCTGTAAAATCGGTGTCGAACACCTGTTTCACGCCCACCCGGCGCAGGGCCGATGCCATCTTTCCGGTCACGTTTGCTCCGGGCTCTAAGCCGTAGAACTCACCAAGTGAAAATCTGATCGCGGGTGCGGTCTGGGCTACGACATACTTCTCGCCGTTTTGGAGCACGTTCATCACCTGATCAACGGCCGACACCTCGTGCAGGGCACCGGTGGGACAGGCAAGCACACACTGCCCGCAGTTGACACAGGTTGTCTCACTCAGGTCGGTGTTGAACGCGGGGAGTACGGTGGTCTCGAACCCGCGGTTGGTAAAATCAATAGCAGAGACACCCTGGATCTCTTCACACACCCGAACACATCTACCGCAGAGAATACACTTGTCCGGTGTACGGACGATCGAAGGGGATGAGAAATCGGGATAGTGATGTCGCGTCTCTCCCTTAAACGGGACCCGCTCGACGTTGTATGTTGATGCTAAATCCTGCAGCTCACACATTTGGTTTCGGTTGCAGGAGAGACAGTCAAAGGGATGCGAGGCGAGCAGGAGCTCAACGATGGTCTTTCTTGCATTCATTACCTTGGGGCTGTGGGTCCTCACCTTCATTCCGTTCTGGGCGGGGAACGAGCAGGAGGGGACTAAGCCGTTTCTCCCTTCCAGTTCAACTACACACATCCGGCACGCGCCGCTTGGAAAGAGGTCCTGGATGTGGCACAAGGTGGGAATCTCCTCTCCAGCCTTTCGGGCCGCATCCAGTATGGTTGCACCGTCTTCGACGGTTATTGCTCTATCATTTATCATTACTTCTGTCATTATATCCTCCTAGCTTACCTGCACTGCATCGAACTTACAGATTTCGTAGCACTGTCCGCAGCGTGTACATTTATCTTGTAAGATGTAGTGTGCTTTTTTAGTCTCTCCGACGATCGCATCGACCGGACACTTCTTGGCACAGAGCGTACATCCCTTGCAGACATCGGTGTCGATCTCGTAACTCAAGAGGCTCCGGCACGCCTTTGAGGGGCACTTCCGGTCGTAGATATGCGCCTCGTACTCGTCCCTGAAATAGCGGAGGGTGGAGAGCACCGGATTGGGTGCACTCTGACCGAGACCGCAGAGGGATGTCTCTTTTATCACCTGAGCTAAGTTCTCGAGTTCCATGACCATCTGGAACCGCATCAGGTTCTCCTCTTCACTGCCCATCTTGGAGTAGGGAGAGACGATCTTCTCGAGAATTTCATGCATCCGCTTCGTACCTTCACGGCAGGGGATACACTTTCCGCAGGATTCATTCGTGGTAAAGGCGAGAAAATACTTGGCCACATCGACCATACAGGTGTCCTCATCCATGACCACGATTCCGCCGGAGCCCATCATCGCTCCGATCTCCTTGAGAGAATCGTAGTCGATTTTGGTATCGAGATACTCGGCCGGAATACAGCCGCCAGACGGTCCGCCGGTCTGGACCGCTTTGAACGCTTTCCCGTCGGGGATGCCGCCGCCGATGTCATACACGATCTCCCGGAGGGTGATTCCCATGGGCACTTCCACTAAGCCCGGGTTGTTGATCTTTCCGGTAAGGGCGAACACCTTCGTACCCCGGGAGTTTTCGGTCCCCACACTGGAGAAGTACTCGGCCCCTTCCCGGAGGATGTTGGGCACATTGGCATAGGTTTCCACGTTGTTCACATTGGTGGGTTTTCCGTAGAGCCCTGACACTGCGGGGTAGGGAGGCCGCGGCCGGGGCATTCCCCGTTTTCCCTCGATCGAGTTGATGAGGGCCGTCTCCTCACCGCAGACAAACGCACCCGCGCCCTTTTTGATGCGCAGGCTAAAGCTGAACCCTTTTTTCAGGTCCTTCTCGAGCATCCCTTCTTCTTTAAGGGTGTCGATTGCAATGGCCAGCCGCTCGATAGCGAGCGGGTATTCAGCGCGGCAGTAGATGATCCCTTCATCGGCACCCACGGCGTATCCTGCTATCATCATCCCTTCGATGAGCGCGTACGGATCACCCTCTAAGAGAGACCGGTCCATGAACGCGCCCGGGTCGCCTTCATCTGCATTACAGATAACGTATTTCTTCTCACTTTCGGAGGCCGCGGCAAACTGCCATTTCTTCCCGGTGGGGAAACCGCCGCC
>CAZKZZ010000171.1:0-8107 GCA_964557375.1 uncultured Spirochaetales bacterium
GCTAGGACAGGAGATTCTCATTCTTCAAAGAGGGGTTCGATTCCCCTAGGGGCTAAGTAAAAAAAGCGGTTTTGTAAATACAGGACCGCTTTTTTATTTAACCTGCCGGCCGCCTAATGTGCGGCAGAAAAGGAATAGAGTACTCATGGACCACAATTGTTTTTTGGTATTACAGGACGGCACTACATACTCCGGGATATCTTTTGGATACGAGCCCCTCTCTGTAGATGGGCTTTCTGAAGGGACACTGTATCAAAAAGGTGCAGGTGAGGTCATCTTTAATACCGCCATGAGCGGGTACCATGAAATCTTTACCGATCCCTCCTATACCGGACAGCTGGTTGTTATGACCTATCCCCACATCGGCAATTACGGAACAGATGATACCTGGTCCGAAAACGGTCCTGAGCCCGATAAACGGGCCTCCGTAAAGGCTGCCGGGTGTATTGTCCGTTCTCTCTCCCGGGGTTCGGTGCCGTCCGGGAGAAAAACCCTCCACGATTATTTAAGAGAACAGAAGACGCCGGGCATAACCGATATTGATACCAGGGCCCTTACCCTAAAAATACGGGATGAGGGCAATCCCTTAGGTATCATTGTCTCTTCGAGCCGCGGCGAAAGTCGTGCCGGTTCAGACGAACTCGCGCCGGGAGAGATAGACGCCTGCACGCGCTTTCTCGACGCGTTTCCGCCGATGGTAGGGAGGAAGCTCGTTGGTGAGGTCGGTACAACTGAAATTACCGGCATCAACACATCAGGTACGGGACCCCATGTGGCACTTTATGATTCGGGTATAAAGGCGAATATTATTCGTGAACTATCCCGCCTCGACTGCCGTATTACCCTGTTGCCCCATCTCTCGACAGCCGAAGAGATTTTGGCAGCTGGTCCGGATGCGGTCCTGCTCTCCAACGGACCCGGCGACCCGGCTGTCCTGGATCACGCTATAGAGATGACCAAACAACTGATCGGCAAGGTCCCTTTGTTCGGGATTTGTCTCGGCCATCAAATCATAAGCCTGGCCTTAGGAGCGGAGACATACAAAATGAGGTTCGGCCATCACGGTGCCAATCATCCGGTCAGAGACGAGATTACCGGGAAGGTATGCGTTACTTCACAAAACCACGGTTTTTCGGTCCAAGAGCAGAGCCTTCCGGGCAACGTTTCGGTGTGGATGAGGAATGCCAACGATGGGTCCGTTGAAGGAATCTACCATCACGAGCTGCCTGTCCTGTCAGTGCAGTTCCACCCGGAAGCTGCTCCGGGCCCGCGGGATTCCTTGTGGATTTTCAAGCGGTTTCTGCAGGAAATTGACGGAACATAACATAACCAAAACGAGGAGTAAAAAAAGTGCCGGCAAGACGGGACATTAAAAAAATCATGATTATCGGTTCCGGTCCGATAGTCATCGGGCAGGCTTGTGAGTTCGATTATTCCGGTTCCCAGGCCGTCAAAGCGCTCAAAGAAGAGGGGTATGAGGTCATTCTCTACAATCCGAATCCTGCTACGGTTATGACCACACCCGGTATTGCAGACACCATATACACCGAACCGATCGCTCTTCCCTACATTGAAGAGGTGCTGAAGCAGGAGCGGCCGGATGCACTGCTGCCGACAATGGGGGGGCAGACCGCGCTGAACGCCACCCTTCTCCTCGATAAAGAAAAAATACTGGAACGGTATGGAGTAGAAGTAATCGGAGCGAGTATCGAATCAATCGAAGTTGCCGAATCGAGAGGGGCTTTTAAAAAGGTAGCGGAGCGAATCGGGCTCGACAGTCCTACCTCAGTTCTGGTCAATTCGGTTGCGGAGGCGGAGTCTTTCAAGGAAACGGCCGGTCTTCCCCTCATCATCCGTCCCAGTTACACCTTAGGTGGACAGGGCGGAAGTATCGCCTACACCGAGGACCAACTGGACTCTTTGGTCGAAAAGGCCCTGATGGAGAGTCCGGTAAAAGAGGCTTTGATAGAAGAGTCGCTTATCGGATGGAAAGAGTTTGAGATGGAGGTAATGAGGGACAAAGCCGACAATGCCGTTATTATCTGCTCCATCGAGAATATCGACAGTATGGGGGTGCACACCGGAGACAGTATCACCATTGCACCCATTCAGACCCTCTCCGACCGTGAGTATCAGCGAATGCGGAGCGCCTCACTCGAAGTGTTACGGGCTGTCGGTGTTGACTGCGGAGGCTCGAACGTACAGTTCGCAGTCAAACCGGAAACGGGAGAAATGGTGCTCATCGAAATGAACCCCCGGGTCTCGAGGTCCTCTGCTTTAGCGAGCAAGGCGACAGGCTTTCCCATAGCCCGCTGTTCGGCCAGGCTCGCTGTGGGGTTTACCCTCGATGAGATAATCAACGACATTACCGGTATTACCGTCTCCTGTTTTGAACCGGCACTCGATTACTGTGCGGTAAAGGTCCCCCGGTTTGAATTCGAAAAGTTTCCCACCGGGTATGAAGAACTCGGCACTCAGATGAAATCGGTCGGAGAATCTCTCGCTTTAGGAAGGACCTTTCCCGAAGCGCTCAATAAAGCGGTCCGGGCGGCGGAGTTCGGTTTCGACGGAATCGAAGAGCTCGATGACAAAGGTGATGATTATATCGAACGGCTTCTGACCACACAGCACCCCTTGCGTATTTTTGCAGCGTATACCATGTGCAGCCGCCATGGCGGGGAGGGAGTGGAAGCTCTCTGCAGAAAGACCAACTACAATGCCTGGTTTGTCGAACAGCTCGTCGAACTGGCCGCGCTGGAACAAAAGATGACAGCTTCTGCCGACAAGGGGCCTAACGGGGCTTTTCAATTGGAGAGAGGGCTTCTTTTGGAGGCGAAACGCAATGGAATATCGGACAAGAGGATTGCCCGCCTAACCGGATCGGATGAACAAACGGTATATGAGTCTCGCCTGAAAGAGAAAATAAAGGCCTCGTATCATTTTGTCGATACGTGCGCGGGAGAGTTTACCGCCCGCACTCCGTATTTTTACTCCACATATGGTGAAATCGATGAGGGAGAACCGGTAGGGGAGAACGGTATTATCATACTGGCAAGCGGACCGAACCGGATCGGCCAGGGTCTCGAGTTCGATACCTGCTGTACGCTGGCCTCTCTTGCGTATCGAAAGGAGGGGAAGAAAACCATCATCATCAATGCAAACCCGGAAACCGTATCCACCGATTTCAACGTCTCCGACCGGCTCTACATGGAGCCGCTTACCCCCGAACATGTACGGGAAGTAATGGATAAGGAGAAGATACGGGATATCGTGGTCCAGCTCGGCGGTCAAACTCCGCTCAATATGGCGGAAGAGCTCGTACGGTATGGGGCCGAGATCATAGGTACCCCGCTAAAAAGTATAGAAGAAGCAGAAGATCGTGGAAAGTTTACCAAGCTTTTGGAACATCTCCAGCTGCGTCAGCCGATGAATAGAATGGCCGGTAACGAAGATGAAGTAATTCGCTTCTCCCAGGATATCGGATTTCCGGTTTTACTCCGCCCCTCCTATGTGCTGGGCGGGAAGAGTATGTTCATTGCCTATAACCGGAGTGAACTCGATGAGTTTTTACACAGGGCATTCACCATCTCCTACGACCGCCCTGTTCTCGTCGATCAATTCTTAGAGGACGCGTTCGAGTACGATATGGACGCGGTCTGTGACGGTAAAAATGTATATATCGCCGGTATCATGCAGCATATTGAAGCGGCAGGGGTCCATTCCGGGGATTCCGCCTGCGTATTTCCTCCGTTTAAATCCGAACCGCATACATTAGAAGAGATGAAAGACGCGACTGTCCACATTGCACTGAGCATCGGCGTAAAAGGGTTTTTGAATATTCAATTTGCTGTCAAGGACGGAAAGCTGTATGTACTAGAGGTCAATCCGCGTGCTTCCCGGACAGTCCCCTTTATCTCCAAAGCGAGCAACGTGAACCTGATCGATGCGGTAGTCGCTCTTTGGCAGGGACGCGATCTCGAAGCACAGGGGTTGACGAAAAACGGTGTCGGTGAAGGAACGTGCGTTACCAGTTGGGCGGTAAAGGAAGCCGTGTTTTCATTTAACCGTTTTGTCGGCGCGGACCCGCTGCTCGGGCCGGAGATGAAATCCACAGGAGAAGTAATCGGTACGGGCAGAAGCTTCGGAGAGGCGTTTGCAAAAGCACAGAGCGCGGAAAGTAATCCGCTTCCCACTGAAGGCTGCGCGTTTGTAAGTGTTCATGATAATGATAAACGGACAATTCTCCCCGTGGTCAAGGACCTCGTGGAATTGGGATTCAAGATCGCAGCGACAAGAGGAACGGCGCAATACCTCTTCGAGCACGGCATTTTCGCTGAAGTCATATTAAAGATCCATGAGGGCAGACCGAACCTAATCGACCACATGCGGCATGGAAGAATCGACCTGGTCATAAATACCCCTCTCGGCCGGTTTTCTCAGAAAGGTGATCATGATATGCGCATTGAAGCGGTAAAATTAAAAATCCCCTATACAACCACCACCTCTGCAGCATCCGCAGCCATAGAAGGGATCCGGTATCTCAAGCAGAAAGAGGTGCGGGTCCTCCCGCTTCCCGGACACTGGCGGCTCGATTAGGACGGCCCGGTTGGGACGGCCCGTTTAGTTATGTATCGCCGTTTACAACAAAGTTGTTGTAGTAGTACTCCATACTGTCGACAATTGCCTCCCATGAAGCTTCGATAACATTCTGTGATACGCCCACGGTGTCCCAGTTGTGTTCATGATCGGTAGAGGTAATAAACACCCGCACTTTTGCTGCTGCTGCGCGCTGGGGATTGAGTACCCGTACTTTGTAGTCGATGAGGGCGATCTTTTTGAGAAACGGACATTTCGGTATCAGCGCGTCCCGTAATGCAGCATCGAGCGTTTCTACCGGTCCGATTCCCACCGAGGCCCCCATAATGTCGTGCTCATCCGCGTTGAGAAAAATTCTCCCTACCGTTTTTGCTGGAAAATCGGAAGTTTTAAACGATTCGAGATGGTAATTTTTCAGAGTTATCATCGGTTTATACAGCCCGAGTGTTTTTCTGATCAGGAGGTCGAACGAAGCTTCGGCAGCTTCGTATTCATACCCTTCGTTCTCTTTGGTTTTGAGAATAGTAGTGAGGTTTTTCACCTCTTTTGAATTTTTATCGAACGTACCGTACGGTTCCAATTTTCTCATGACGGTGGATTTTCCCGCCAATTCGGAGAGAATAATCTGCCGTTCATTCCCCACCATTTTGCTGTCGATATGTTCCATCAGATGCGGGGCCTTGGCAATTACATCGGCGTGCTGTCCCGCCTTATGACTGAACGCGGCAACGCCCACATACGGCTGCCTCCGGTCGGGGATGATGTTCGCTTTCTCTGCAACGTAGCGGGAAAGGGATGTCAAATGTCTCAGTTCGCTGCTGATTGCGGCCTCGTATTCCGTTTTCAGGCAGATGTTAGGGACAAACACACAGATATTTGCATTGCCGGTCCTCTCTCCCCATCCATTTACCGTACCCTGTACGTGGTTTACACCGTAATCGAGAGAGAGAATCGTATTCGCGTCTGCAGTCCCAGAATCGTTGTGAAAATGGACACCGAGCGGGTTCAATTCGTCCCTAGGGAGAGACTGCAGTATAGTAATCAATTCACCGGGGAGTGTTCCTCCGTTAGTGTCGCAGAGAACGAGGGCGTCAGCACCAGCATCAGTACCCGCTTTGAGAACTTCGACTGCATATGCGGGATCGTCTTTATATCCGTCAAAGAAGTGTTCGAGATCGAAGAGCACCTCCTTCCCCTGAGATTTCAAATACTGAATCGAATCGTATATCATCTCTATATTTTCTACCGTATTTGTACCGAGCACCTTCTCAACGTGTGCTTTCCACGTTTTTCCGACGATCATAACCGCGGGGGTATCGGCCTGGAGAAGCGCGTCGACGTGCGGGTCTGCACCGGCTCTGCCGCCCGGTTTTCTCGTGGACCCGAATGCCACTACCTTAGCATGGTTTAGTTTTTCCTCCGCGATCGTTTTAAAAAAAGCGGCCTCTTTATCGTTGGAGAGGGGGAACCCTCCCTCGATATAGTCGATTTTCATATCATCGAGTTTGTGGGCAATCTGTATTTTGTCTGTAAGACTGTAATTGACCTGTATACCCTGCATACCGTCACGAAGTGTTGTATCATAGATTACTACTCTTTTTTTCTTCTGTTCCATTATATCTTCCTATTATATCGTCCTGTTTTGTCCGTTGTGATTGAGATCTTTGAATGCTCTGTACCGGTTGAGAGCGTTTACATAAGCGCGGGCACTTGCTTCGAGGATGTCGGTGGATGAACCGCGGCCGAGATGTTTTTTCCCCTCCAACTCGAGGGTGACACTTACCTCTCCCATGGCCTGTTTCCCCGGGGTGATCGCCTGTACGGCGAACTCGAGAAGATTTGCATTCATGTTCACTGCCCGCTCGATTGCCCGAAACACAGCATCTACCGGACCATCACCCGTTGCCGCCTCTTCCACCGTTTCTTCGCCTACCTTTACCCGTACGGTCGCGGTCGGTACCGACATGTTGCCGGAGATAATATTGAAATAGTCGAGAGTATAGGTCGCCATCTGTCTTCCCAGTTCTTCACTGACGATGACAAAGAGGTCTTCATCAAAAACTTCCTTTTTTCGGTCGGATATTTCGAGAAACCGTTTATAGGCTGATTTCAATTCTTCCTCGGTAAGGGTCAGGCCGAGCTCACTGAGCCGTTTTTTGAAGCCGTGCTTACCTGAATGACGGCCCAAAACAATAGTGCTTGCATCTCTTCCTACCGATTCCGGCGTCATGATTTCGTAGGTCTGACTGTGCTTGAGCATACCGTCCTGATGAATGCCCGATTCATGGGCAAAGGCGTTCTCTCCAATAATCGGTTTGTTTCTCGGTATCGGGAAGCCGATGATATTGGATACGAGACGGGATGTGTTGAAAATCTGTGTGGTGATGATATTCGCCGTATAGGGGAAACGGTCTTTGCGAACGTTGAGGGCCATTACGAACTCCTCCAGCGACGCGTTTCCTGCCCGCTCTCCGATACCGTTGATAGTCACTTCGACTTGACGGGCCCCGTTTTTTACAGCACTCAAACTGTTCGCCACCCCTAAGCCGAGGTCGTTATGGCAATGCACGGAGAGTATTGCCTTGTCCATGTTCGATACTCCCTCCATAATTTGCCGTATAAACTCTCCAAACTCATCCGGGACAGCATACCCTACCGTGTCGGGAATATTGATAATGGTGGCCCCAGCATCGATTACTTTCTCGATAATTTCAATGAGGAAGGGGATTTCACTTCTCGTCCCGTCTTCCGGAGAGAATTCGACTTCTTCGACTTTATTGCGGGCGTACCGTACTGCGGCTGTGGCCATCTCAATAACATCATCCGGTTTCTTCTGCAGTTTGTACTGCATGTGGATCGGGGATGTTGCGATAAACGTATGTATCCGCTTTCGTTTGGCAGCCGCGATGGATTCGACGGCAGAATCGATATCACCCGGGACAGTACGTGCGAGGGCGGCAATGGTAGAGTTCTCTACTCTCTCGGCGATCTGTTTACATGCGTTGAATTGATGCGGCGAGGAGACCGGGAATCCGGCTTCTATGACATCAACACCGAGCCGTTCAAGTTGGAGTGCAACTTCCAATTTCTGTTCAACGCTCATAGCGGCGCCGGGTGACTGTTCCCCATCCCGTAAAGTCGTATCAAAAATATATACATTTTCCATAATGTTACACTCCTTTAGTGATGATTTTTTTTACTTCGCTCTATGGAAACGAGTCCGCTGCGGACTAATTCGAGAATGTTGTAATCTTTCAAGAGGGCTAAGAGGTCGTTTATTTTCTCAGGAGAGCCGGTTATCTCGATGATAATCGAATCCGTACCTACATCCATGACCTTAGCACTGAACACATCAGCTACCTGAAAGAGCTCACTGCGGTTCGCCGGAGTAGCCGCTACTTTGATAAGGGCAATCTCTCTGTCGATACGCGGTTTTTCACTCAAATCAACCACTTTGATGATATCGATGAGCTTATTGAGCTGTTTCTTGATCTGATCGACGATGAGCGCG
>CAZKZZ010000172.1:0-7703 GCA_964557375.1 uncultured Spirochaetales bacterium
TACGTTGCAATATCAGGTCAAATATGCTAGTATTGCGCGAAAAAATGACAAACCCTTGGTAAAAAAAGAGGAGAATATCCCCGTGTCTACAACTGTCGAGCAAGAAGCTAAGGAAATTATCCACGATATTGGGAGTGAGCCCGAGAAAACCATACCGCTCCTTCAGGAGATCCAGCGCAGAAGAGGGTTCCTGCCGGAAGAACTCTTAGAGGCGGTTGCGAAAGAGACAGGTATGCCGGTATCCGACATCTACGGGGTTGCAACATTTTACTCTCAGTTTCGGTTCACTCCTTCGGGCAAGCATTTGATAAAAGTGTGTAAAGGCACAGCATGTCACGTTTCCGGAGCGGACATTCTCCATTCCGTTATCACGGAGGAGTTGGGTATCGACGATGGCGGTACTACCGAAGACGGTTTGTTCTCTTTGGAGTCGGTAGCCTGTTTGGGCTGCTGTTCGCTTGCCCCTGTCGTTATGATCGATGACACCGTGTATGGAAAGCTCTCTGCAGCGAAAATTAGAAAAATCTTGAAGGGCTACAGCGATGACAAAAACTAAAATTATGGTTGGGCTCGGTTCATGCGGGATCGCAGCCGGAGCAAGAGCTGTGTACGATCATTTGAAAGAGACCGCACCTGGTGATGATGTGGATGTGACAGTCACCTCCTGTGTGGGGATGTGCTACGCGGAGCCGATTGTCGAAGTGTTTCAGGGCGAGAAATGGGTCCGTTACGGCAATGTGGACAACGATTTTGCCGACAAAATCCTCGAGGGGGTAATCAAAGGCCCTCTCCCCGAAGAAAATAGGACCGACCGCCCGGAGGACAAAACCTACAGTGATCCTCAGGTCAAGATAGCTCTCAAGAATTGCGGTGTGATCGATCCGGAAAGCATAGAGGAGTATCTCGATACAGGCGGCTATGAGGTACTCGAGCAGGTGGTTTCTACGATGAAACCGGAAGAGGTGATCGCTGCGGTGACGGACGCGGGGCTGCGCGGCCGCGGAGGGGCCGGATTTCTCACCGGAAAAAAGTGGGAGTTCCTGGCAAATGCCCGAGGGGAGCATAAGTACCTCGTCTGTAATGCTGATGAAGGAGACCCCGGAGCGTTCATGGACCGGTCCATGCTCGAAGGTGATCCCCACGGAGTTATCGAGGGGATGATCATCGCGGCATTCGCTACAGGGGCGGAGCATGGGTATATCTACTGCAGAGCGGAATACCCCTTGGCTGTACGCAGAGTGCGGAAGGCCATTAAGGAGGCGGAAGCCCGAAATTATTTGGGAGGTTCGATATTAGGAACCGGTTTCTCTTTCCATCTGCAGTTGAAGGAAGGTGCCGGGGCTTTCGTCTGCGGGGAGGAAACCGCCCTCATGGCCTCGATCGAAGGGAAGCGGGGAATGCCCCGACTTCGGCCCCCTTTTCCGGCCCAGTCCGGTATTAAAGGGTATCCAACCAACATCAATAACGTAGAAACATACGCCAATGTGCCGTGGATCCTCAAAAACGGCGCCGAAGCGTATAAACAGTACTCATTCGGCAACAGCCGGGGAACGAAAGTGTTCGCATTAGCAGGGAAAATAAAACAGGGCGGCCTGATCGAAGTGCCCATGGGAATTACCATCAGAGAGATCGTAGAAACAATCGGCGGCGGCAGTTCGAGCGGGCGTCCCATCAAAGCGGTACAGATGGGAGGCCCCGCCGGCGGATGTATTCCGGAGCGTCTCTTCGATACTCCGATTGACTACGATTCGATAAACTCCACCGGTGCAATTATGGGCTCCGGCGGATTGATCGTCATGGATGAAAAAACCTGTATGGTCGATGTTGCCCGCTACTTTCTCGCTTTTACCCAGAAGGAATCGTGCGGAAAATGCACGTTCTGCAGAATCGGCACCAAACGGATGCTCGAGATCCTGGAACGGATTACTCGGGGAGAAGGAAAAGAGGAAGCCCTCGATCTCTTAGAAGAACTGGGACAGCACATCTGCAGGACCTCTCTGTGCGGGTTGGGACAGCTTGCGCCGAATCCGGTTTTAACGACCCTCCGCTACTTCAGAGAGGAGTATGAGGCGCACATCAACGAAAAACGGTGCCCCGCGGGAGTGTGCAAATCTCTTATCACCATCGTCATTAACGAAGAAAAATGTACCGGGTGTACGGCCTGCGCCAAGGTGTGTCCGGTAAGTGCAATCAGCGGTGTCCGCAAGGAAGTGCATTCAATCGATCCTGATATATGTACCAGATGCGGAATCTGTGTCGAGACGTGTAGATTTGATGCTATAGAGGTTGTATAACATGGAGCAGGTAACTGTCACTATTAATGGAAATCCGATTACAGTTGATAGGGAATCAACGATTCTCGAAGCAGCCGGGAAAGCCGGATATGATATCCCCACTTTCTGCCATTCTGAAAACCTGAAACCGTTTACGAGCTGCTTTATCTGTGCGGTAAAAGTAGAGGGCGGCAAGGACAATCTGGTCCCCTCCTGCGCCACTAAAGTGCGGGACGGGATGTCGGTCGTTGTCGAATCCGATGAGATCGATGCAGCGAGGAGAATGTGTCTCAATTTGATTCTCTCCGACCACTGCGGGGATTGTATCCCCCCGTGTGAAGACGCCTGCCCCTCTTCGATCGATATCAGAGGTTTCCTCGACCTCGTTGCTCAGGGCAGGGAGGTAGAAGCAGCAACTCTCATTCGCGAAAAAGCCCCGCTGCCGGGAATCTTAGGTCGGGTCTGCCCCCGTCCCTGTGAAGAAGCGTGCCGCAGAAACCGGGTGGAGGATGCCATCTCCATCTGTTTTATGAAGCGCTACATAGCGGATTCGGAAATCGAGGCGGAAGGCTCCCCTGTGTACCCCGAGCCTGCCCCCGATACGGGGAAAAAGGCGGCCGTCATCGGTGCCGGTCCGGCAGGGATGAGTGCCGCTTATTTCTTGAGGCTCAAAGGTCATGCTGTAACAGTGTTCGAGGCACAGGAGAAATCGGGCGGTATGCTCCGCTGGGGTATTCCCTACTACCGGCTCCCCGATGCCGTGTTGAAACAGGAGTTCGACCCCATCGAGAAGTTCGGTGTAACTGTGAAATACGGGACCGAGATAGGAAAAGATATTGCGGCAAAAGAGCTGGAACGGGATTTTGACTGTCTTATGATCGCAATCGGTGCCCAGGGGGCCTCATCGATGCGGGTGGAAGGAGAAGATCTCGAGGGCGTGTATTCGGGCATTGATTACTTGGGTAAACTCGCCCGTGATGAATCTCCTGAACTCGGCGGCCGTGTGGTTGTAGTCGGGGGGGGGAATACGGCGATCGACGTCTCCCGTTCAGCAGTGCGGAAAGGGGCCGAAGTGTCCATCATATACCGCCGGTCACGAAAACAGATGCCTGCCAATGATTTCGAGATCGATGAGGCCCTCCACGAAGGGGTGGACATTCAGTACCTCGTTGCTCCCACAAAGGTAGAGCGGGATGGTAAAGAACTGCTGGTCCACTGCATCCGGATGGAACTCGGTGCTCCGGATGAGAGCGGAAGAAGAAGGCCGGTACCGGTAGAAGGGACCGATTTTACCATTCGGGCCACGGCTGTGATCAGCGCCATCGGTCAGCGGGTGCTCTCCGGCTGCATCGATGACCTCGGTGTCGATAAGACCCGATGGGGGACGGTCGTTGCGGACGAAAATACGTTTATGACCTCCCGTCCCGGCATATTCAGTTTCGGCGACTGCCAGACCGGCGCGGACATTGCGGTACGAGCGGTGGGTAATGCCCGGCGGGCAGCTGTTGCAGCGGATCAGTACCTCCGCGGAGAAGAAGTTACCGGCGAACCTGTTCTGTTCAACTCTTCCATGGGCCCGCTCGACAAGGTGGATGAGACTGTTTTCGAAGGACACGAGCAGAAGGAACGGGTTTCCATGCCGGTTATTTCGGATAAGGAGCGGACCACGACGTTTCATGAAATAGAGACAGGGTTCGGAGCGGAATCGGCGCGGGAAGAGGCAAAACGGTGCCTCAAGTGCGGATGTGACGCTGCCGATGACTGCCGCCTGCGGGAGTACGCGACACGGTACGGTGCAGACCAGAATCTCTTCAAAGGAGAGCGGAGGTCGTACCGATTGGACGACTCTCACGAGAAAATCAAGATGGAAATCCATAAATGCATCAGCTGCGGTTCCTGTGTAAGGGCCTGTGCCGAGGTGAAAGGACTCGATGTGTTCTGCTTCGTAGGCAGAGGATTTGCCACCCGGATGACGGCACCCTTCGGACGGTCATTAGTCAATACCGCGTGCGACGGGTGCGGAGAATGTGTGAAAGTGTGTCCGACCGCCGCACTTATGGAAAAAAATACAGATACAGCATAAATAATACAGCGAAATCAAAACAATAAGAAATAAACTATCGGAGGAAATAGCATGAATCTAAAACAGATCGAAGCTGCGGCTCTCACCATACGGGCGCTCTCTATGGACGGCGTTCAAAAAGCAAACTCAGGGCACCCCGGGCTTCCCATGGGGTGTGCGGAACTCGGTGCAGTACTCTATGGAGAACTGCTGAACCATTTTCCCGATGATCCGGATTGGATCAACAGAGACCGGTTCGTACTCTCTGCGGGACACGGTTCGATGTTTCTCTATTCACTGCTCTATCTCACCGGCTACGGAATGAAAAAAGAAGATCTGATGAACTTCCGTCAGCTCGGTTCGGCTACACCCGGGCACCCCGAATACGGATGCGCGAAAGGGGTGGAGACCACGACCGGCCCGCTCGGTGCGGGATTCAGCAACGCTGTCGGTATGGCAATAGCCGAAGAGATGATGGCAGCACGGTTTAACACCGATGACCATAAGATTATTGATCACTACACCTATGTGCTTTCCGGGGACGGATGTATGATGGAAGGGATAACCTCGGAAGCGGCCTCTCTCGCCGGTCACTTAGGGCTTGGTAAGTTGATCGTCTTCTACGATTCGAACAGCATTACCATCGAAGGCTCAACCGACCTCGCATTCAGCGAAGATGTGCCGGCACGATACAAGGCGTATGGATGGCAGACACTCTCCGGCAACGCGTACAACCCGGAAGAGCTCGTGCGGCTTGTAAAAGAAGCACAGCAGGAGAAGGGAAGGCCTACCATAATCCGGTTGACCTCGGTAATCGGAAAGGGCAGCTTCAGCATGGAAGGGTCTCACGAGGTCCACGGCGCTCCGTTAGGAGAAGATGAACTCATAAAAACGAGAGAGAAATTGGGCATCCCTAAAGACGAGTGGTTTTATGTATCACCCGAAGCCGAGCAGTATTTCAAAGATCGCCGTACGGCGTGGAAAGAGCGCTACGATGCGTGGCAGCAGCAGTTTGCAGCATGGGCGAAAGCCAATCCTAATTTGAAGTCCGAGCTCGACCTGTTCTTCTCGAAAAATCCGGAATGTTTTCAAAACCTCCCCCTTCCCGATTTCAAAGAAGGAGATAAGATTGCAACCCGGGCCGCGAGCGGGAAAGTCATAAACAGTATTGCTCGTGCGGTACCCCAGCTCGTCGGCGGTTCCGCGGACCTTGCTCCGTCTAACAAAACGTTGATGGATGATATCGGCCACTTTTTCAAGGATGACCGAAGCGGAAGAAACCTCCACTTCGGAGTACGCGAACACGCCATGGGAGGAATCTCCAACGGTATCGCCCTCCATGGCGGTTTGCGGCCCTACTGCGGCACGTTCCTCGTGTTTGCGGATTATATGCGCCCCGCGCTCCGCTTAGCGGCGATGATGGGACAGCCGGTCGTTTTTGTATTCACGCACGATTCGATTTTTGTCGGTGAGGACGGCCCGACCCATCAGCCGATAGAACAGCTCGCCTCACTCCGGGTCATCCCCAATATGGTCGTCCTCCGGCCGGGCGATGCTCAGGAAACAGCTCTCGCCTGGAAAATAGCATTGGAACGCGTCGAAGGTCCGACTGCACTATCGCTCACTCGGCAGAAACTCGAAATATACCCAAAGGCCGATAAGAACTGGCAGGAGACCATCAGAAAAGGTGCGTATATCGTCCAAGACTGTGATGGGGCTCCGGATGTAGTGGTTGTCGCTACCGGTTCTGAAGTCGGACTCGCCTTGGAGGCGGTCGAAAAAGTATCAGGAAAGAAAATCCGGGTCGTCTCCATGCTTTCTAAGGAACTTTTTATGCGCCAGGACGGCGGCTTCAAGAACTCCCTCATTCCGGATGGGACTAAAACCGTCGTTGCTGAAGCAGGGGTTTCTTACGGGTGGCAGGATATAGCCTCCTCTGCCGACGATGTGCTTTCAATCGACCGGTTCGGAGATTCCGGACCCGGAGGAAAGGTTGCCGAACACCTTGGATTGACAGCGGACGCTTTGGCAGCGAAGATAAAGAGTTAAGAGGCTATACAATGGAGGAACAATATGGCAGGTAAGACGTTATTGGGGTTGGACATAGGAAGCTCTTCTATTAAAGCCTCGCTTGTGGAGAGTGAAACCGGTGCGTTGGTCGCTTCGGCTACCTCTCCCGAAACTGAACTGGCGATGGATGCTCCTCAGGCCGGTTGGGCCGAACAGCACCCCTCCCTCTGGTGGGAACACATAAAAAAAGCGATAGCGATGATCGGCTCTTCAGCGGCCGACGGTTTAAAGCGGCTCGGGGCAATCGGTATCAGCTATCAGATGCACGGATTGGTAATTGTCGATGAATCAGGTGAAGTTCTCAGACCTTCCATTATCTGGTGCGACAGCCGGGCAGTGCCGTACGGTGAAAAAGCGTTTAAGGAATTGGGAGAAAAAACCTCTCTATCCAGACTGCTCAATTCACCCGGCAACTTTACAGCCTCTAAGCTTGCCTGGGTAAAAGATAACGAGCCGGAAATTTTCGGAAAGGTCTCTAAAATGATGCTCCCCGGTGACTACATTGCGTATCTGCTTACCGGAGAATTGACAACGACACCTTCCGGGTTGTCGGAAGGAATCATGTGGGACGCCGAAAATGAGGCCCCTGCCGAGTTTCTTTTGGATTATTTTGGTTTCGAGAAAAAGTTTATTCCGAAGATTGTCCCTACATTTTCCACCCAGGGGCAGGTCACCTCACACGCCGCGGAAGAATTGGGAATCCCGAAAGGTGTACCTGTCGCGTACCGGGCAGGGGACCAGCCCAATAACGCCTTCTCCCTTTTCGTGCTTCACCCCGGGGAGCTTGCTGCTACTGCCGGGACATCCGGTGTCGTGTACGGGATTGTCGACAAGCCGACATATGACGAAAAATCCCGCGTTAATACCTTTGTTCATGTCAATCACACAACAGAGGAGAACCGCTACGGCGTCCTTCTCTGTTTAAACGGTACCGGAATTCTCAACCGATGGCTCAAACAGATGATGATCGACCCCAACAGCGGAAAGCCGCTCTCGTATGAAGAGATGAACCGGCTTGCCGATGATGTTCCCATCGGTGCGGAGGGAATAACCGTTCTGCCTTTCGGAAACGGCGCGGAACGGATACTCGAGAACGCCAACCCGGGAGCATCGGTACACGGTCTCAATTTCAACATCCATACCCAGGCCCACCTCGTACGGGCCGGACAGGAAGGAATTGTCTTTGCCTTGAATTACGGGTTGGAAATTATGCGGAATATGGGCCTGTCGATCGAGACGGTGAAGGCCGGATTTGCCAATATGTTCCTGAGTCCTCTTTTCCAGAACTGTTTTGCGAC
>CAZKZZ010000173.1:0-7442 GCA_964557375.1 uncultured Spirochaetales bacterium
GCCCTATGAGCACAAACATACCCCAACAGTACACACCGATTCTCGATTTGAAGCAGACCGAACAGGCGATCAAGCTGATCAAGGACACCTTCGAGCATGGGCTTTCAACGGAGCTGCGGCTGCGGCGGGTAACGGCCCCTCTTTTCGTCCCACGCGGGACCGGGATAAATGACGATTTAAACGGGGTGGAACGGCCTGCCGCATTTCCGGTAAAAAACTTGGGCGACCGGGAGGTGGAGATGGTCCAGTCTCTTGCTAAATGGAAGCGGATGGTGTTGGCCGACTATGAACTCGAACACGGCTACGGGATCTACACCGACATGAACGCGGTCAGGCCCGACGACTCGATCGACGCTACCCACTCCATCTACGTGGACCAGTGGGACTGGGAGCTGAACATGGACGGAGGGCAGCGATCGGTTGAGTTTCTAAAAAGTATCGTCCGGCGGATCTACTCAGTGCTGCGGGGGACCGAGTTCGTAGTCCAGGAATATTACCCTCAGATGGAAGCGCTCCTCCCCGAAGAGATTGCTTTTGTGCACACCGAAGAAGCGTATCGGCTCTATCCGGACCTCACTCCCAAAGAACGGGAGCGGGAGCTTGTGCACGAATACGGGGCGCTGTTTCTTATCGGAATCGGGGGTGAACTTCCTGACGGAACTATCCATGACGGGCGGGCACCGGATTACGACGATTGGAGCACACCGTCCGAGAACGGCATGAAGGGGCTCAACGGGGACATCCTCATCTGGAACCCGGTGCTCGAGGAAGCTTTCGAGATAAGTTCGATGGGCATCCGGGTGGACCGGGAAGCGATGGAACGGCAGCTTGCCATTCGGGGATGTGAGGAGCGGAAGGAGCTCTATTGGCACAAGCGGCTTTTGTCCGGAGAGTTCCCCCAGTCGATCGGCGGAGGGATCGGTCAGTCGCGGCTCTGCATGTACTACCTCCGTAAGGCCCACATCGGCGAGGTACAGTCGGGGGTGTGGCCTGATGAGACGGTAGCGGAATGCCGAAGGCGGGGAATACCGCTGATGTAGCTCCGGTCGGCTCGCTGAGCCTACCTGCGGCCGGACACAAAGATTACTACCATTTTTTTAGTACATATGCATTGACAAAAAGTAATAAATAGTAATACTTTCTATAAAACAGGTTTCCACTATGAAAAAAATGTGCATTGTCTGCATACTGCTCGCAGCAGTTCTATTCTCTCTTCCCGCCGGAGGCATTGGAGAAGAACCTCTCTCCAGCGGAAAGGAAGAGGCGGTCTCGGCCCGTGTCGAAATTTTCGTAAGCATTCCTCCCCAAAAAGGTATTGTCGAAGAGATCGGCGGTACCGGTGTAGCCGTAGAAGTGCTCGTAAAACCGGGAGAGAGCCCGCACACCTTTGAACCTTCTCCGAAACAGGTGATGGCTATCGGAGAGGCGGACGCCCTGTTCACGCTGGGTTTTCCATTTGAAAAACGGCTGGTGGGAAAACTCGCCTCATCAGACGGTGCTGTTACTCTTTTCGCGATGGACCGGGGAATTGAACGGAGACATCTCCAAGAGCATCAACACGAAGAAGAGGAACAGGTTGCAAATCAGGACCACTCCGATGACGATGCTCACGAGGACGAGCACGGGTCTGAGGACGAGCACAAAGGGATGCCCGACCCGCACGTGTGGCTCGGCCCGCCCCAGCTCGAACAGATAGCCCGCAATACATACGAGGGACTTGCCGAAGTGGACCCCGCCCGCCGAGATCAGTACAAAGAAAACCTCGACGCTTATCTTAGAGAGCTGCACCGGACCGATTCGCAGATCAAAGAGGCTTTAGCCCCGTACAAAGGAAGGACCGTATTGGTGTTCCATCCCGCGTTCGGCTACTTTTGCGAACACTACGGCATCAATCAGGTGCACATTGAAATCGAAGGGAAAAGCCCGACTCCGCGGCAGCTCGAAAACCTTATCAAAGAAGCCCGGGAGAAGGATGTTCACATCATCTTCGTTCAGCCCCAGTTCGACAAGAAGAGCGCGCAGGCGGTAGCGGAAGCAATCGACGGAACAGTAGTACCGCTCGATCCGCTCCATGAAAACGTGCTGCAGAATCTCAAAATAATAGCAGAGAAGGTGGGAGAAGCGCTGCGGTAGCTCGATAGCATGCCGGTGCGGTTTTGCCGGCGCGGCACTACCGGTCCGGTTTTACACGGATCTTGGAAGTCATACCCCACCCGATCATGATTCTCGACCCCCCTATTTCTACTAAATAGGGGGAGCCTTTTCCTCCCTGCACAACGGTGAGGGTAGTACCGGGGAGTACGCCTAAATCGAACAGTTTTTGGCGCACCCCCCGGCCCCCAATGATTGCTTCGACCTTTGCCGAATCTCCGGATTTTAGGTCCGACACGAATACGTTGTTACTCAAGCAAGCCTCTTCTTTCGTTCCTGCCGGCCCGACCGGCACTTACAGACGGTCTACAGTACACGTCTTGCCCGTATCTCTTTTCCGAGCACTCTGAACAAGAGATAGATACCGCCTAACAAGGCCAGCGGAACAATGATCCAGATAATTTGATGTGCTACCGTAATCTGGTAAAACAGGGTAGCCGTTATCCATCCTAACAGAGTGAGATACCCTACTGCAAGCCATCCAAACCCAGGCCCGATCTCCCGTACCGCGGCACCTAGGGCCGCGACACATGGAAAGTAGATAAGGATAAAGAGGAGATAGGCGTACGCCCCGGCCCCGCCGGCAGAAAACTTGTCCCGCATAGCGGCAAACACACCAGGTTCCGCCTCTACTTCTTCAGCCACACTCTCCTGATCACCTTCGGCGATAATCCCGGCACCGAGAGGATCACCCAATCCGCCGCCGATACCGGCGAGCCCTTCCGGTATTGAGCGGAGCGCGTTTACTACCTCTTCTGCGAGGTTGAACGAGGGCCCTTCTGTTTCGGCCGGGGCTGCGGTGTCTGCCGGTGCTGCGGCCGCGGCCGGCGGGGCTTCCCCCGCGCCCATCTGGCTGTAGAGGGAACTCAAGGTACCCACGACAGCTTCCTTGGCAAAGAGACCGGTGAAGACCGCTACCGAGGCGGGCCAATTGTCTTCTTCTATACCCATCGGGGTGAACACCGGTGTAATTGCTTTTCCGATTACTGCAAGGACCGAGGTGTCGGTATTTTCATTGCCCATACTGCCGTCCGTACCGAATGAATTGAGAAATCCGAGAACGGTGACCACTGCAGTGATGACCAAACCTGCGCGGATGAGAAACGCTTTGAGCCTAGTCCAGGTATGAAACATGATGTGCCTGAACCGGGGAAGATGGTAAGGGGGAAGCTCCATAATGAAATGGGAAGGTTCTCCTTGAAACAGGGTCTTTTTTAAGAGCAACCCGGTCAAAACGGCGAGGACGATGCCTACCATATATATCGAGAATACAACACTTCCCGCCGCGGCCCCGAAGAAGGCTGCCCCGAACAGCGCGTAGACAGGGAGTCTTGCCCCGCAGGACATAAAGGGGACCATAAACACGGTCATGTAGCGGTCTTTCTTGTTTTCCAATGTTCGTGTGGCCATGATTGCCGGTACCGTACAGCCGAAACCGACCAGCATGGGAACGAACGATTTGCCGGGCAGCCCTATCATCCGCATGAACCGGTCCATCACGAATGCTGCCCGGGCCATGTATCCCGAATCTTCTAAGATCGAAAGTACGAAAAACAACATAAAGATTATGGGAACAAAGGTAGAGACGGTCTGGATACCGGCCCCTACACCGTGGGCAAGGAGGGTAATGAGCCACTCCGGCGAACCGACCGATCCCAAGAGGGCGGCGAATCCATCCACGAACACAGCGCCGAAGAGGATGTCGAAGAAGTCGATAAACGCTCCTCCCACCGAGATCGTGACCCAGAACATGAAATACATTATCCCTAAGAAGATGGGGATTCCCAGAATCCGGTTCATCATCACTTTATCAATGATGTCCGAGACCATCTTCCTGTCCCGCTTCTTTTTTACGACATCTTTTACCAACCCGTGAATAAATCCGTACCGGTAATCGGCGAGAAGAACATCAGGCTCATCTTCGAGGAGGGTTTCGATCTGTGCTGATGCCTCTGTTATTTCCTCTTCATCCAGGAGCTCAGCATCGATGATTTTTTTAGTTATCCACGGGTCTCCCTCCAACAGCTTGGTCGAAATCCATCTGGGATTCGTTCCCAAGCCCCGGGAGATTTGTTCCAGACGGGGCGACCATTTCGTAATGACCGACTCGATCTCGTTGGGATAGGTGACCTTGTCATTTGAGACGGCTTTGTTTCGAATGGCGTCATCGAGTTTTTCCTTGATCTGTCGGATACCATTTTTGTCCGTAGCGGTTATTGCGGCCACGGGAACACCGAGGTGCCGCTCGAGGTGCTCGACATCGAGAGAAAGACCTTTCTTATCGACTAAGTCCATCATGTTCAGAACGACGAATACCGGTACTTTCATCTCGATCAATTGGGTGGTCAGATAGAGGTTCCGCTCCAGGTTCGTTGCGTCGACAATGTTGATTACGATTTCCGGTTCACCGCTCAAGAGGTAGTCTCGGGCAACGATCTCATCTTCGGAAGATGCGGAGAGTGAGTAGATCCCGGGCAAGTCAACCAGCCGAACAGTATGCTGCTCAGTGGTTACTACCCCTTCCTTCATTTCTACGGTAACACCAGGCCAGTTGCCGATCCGCTGCTTCCCGCCGGTAAGCCCGTTAAACAGGGTCGTCTTACCGCTGTTCGGGTTACCCGCAACCGCGACTGTGGCCGTGCCTTTATGCGGATTCTCCCATTTGATTTTTTGCATGAGTGATTCCGTGGTCATGAGAGCCTCCTTATTTTTAATGTGTCTGCCTCCGCTTTTCTCAAGGTCAGCTGATACCCCCGTACCTCTATATCGATTGGATCTCCCATTGGAGCAATCTTTTTGAGGGTAAACGGCGTTCCTCTAGTAAGCCCCATAGAGAGGAGTTTCTGTCTATAACCGCCCTCTCCTTTCTCGTAACCGACTATCTCGGCACGATCACCGACCGATAGTTCCTTAACCTTCTGCATAGCATCTTCTCCTCTATCTTATAAAAATTAGGATAATCTTATTTTATTTGTAACTCCTAACTTTCATTATAAAAAAAATCACTTACCAAACCTAATCCTAGTTAGTGATGCCTAATTTTATCGCTGAATTATTTTTTTGTCAAGACGAATATCGCACGATAGTATTCAATCTATAGTGAAGCGATCGCTTCACGGGCGTGATCAATATAAATTCGGCGAAACCGTTCGTTCTCTCCAAGGCCGTGCAGGAACAGGTGCACATCAAAGCCCTCTCTCTCCAGCACGTTCTTCCAGGAATCTTCATCCTCACCTGCCATATCGTTTTTAGCATGATCGCCCGCAACCAGCATGAGAGGCATGAGATGTACTTTTTTTGCTCCTCTTTTTTTGAGATCCGGGAGGATGTCCGGTAGTTCGGGATACGCTTCCACATTTGCGATGAGGAAGGGCAGGTCCTGTTTGTCGATGAGGTGCTGAAGCGCGAGGTAGGCCATATTTGCCGGATGCTTCGAGCCGTGTCCCATAAAAACGACCGCCTCATTTTGCGGCAGGGCTGATAGCGGAGACCCGGTGTGCTCTTCGACTTGCCGTCCCAGCGCTTCGATTACTGCTCTGTAGTCAACGATCGAGGAAAAAATTGGGGGCCCTATTGCGAACCTTTCAAACCGGCCTTGCCACCCGCCAACGGCGGGAAGTATTTTGTTGTGAAACTCCTCTCCCGGAAGCAGATGCAGGGACTGGATAATGACCTCATGGAACCCTTCCCCATGGAGCCGCTCCAGCGCTTCCGCCGGTGTTTCGACATGGATACCGTCCCGCTTCTCGAGTTTGTTAATGACCCCGTAGGCGGTAAACGCCCGGCACACCGAATAATCGGGAAACTCAGCTGCTATATCCTGCTCACACGCTTCAATTGTTTTTTTTCGTGTGTCCGCGTATGTTGTCCCGAAACTTACTACCAGAATTGCTTTTTCCATAATAACACCAACATCCTTTACGAAATATATTATACCGGATAGCCGCGGGGAGTAATAATGAACTTCCCCTTTACGTACGATTTACTGTTCCCGATAATCACTGTTGTCCCCATCTGAACACTGTCCGCCCAATCTGTAAGACTTTCCAAAACGGTAATGGTCCGCTCCTCCCCCTCCCGTCCGGCGTCAGATACGATGCCCACCGGGGTTTTCCGGCTTCTGTGAGGGAGAAAGATATCGGGAAGCGCGTAAAACAGTTCTTCCCGCCGGCGGCTCTTCGGGTTGTACAGGACCGTTACGAAATCTCCTTCTGCTGCAAGAGTTAGCCGCCTGCGGATAAGCTCCTTCTCGGTGAGGAGGTCACTCAAAGAGATGACGGCGAAATCGTGGATCAACGGCGCACCGAGTAGTGCGGCTGCAGCAGTAGCGGCGGTAATTCCCGGTATCACCTCCACCTGCAGAGCTTCGAGATCTTCTTCGCTGCAGAGCTCGAGCACCAGGCCGGCAAGGCCGTACACCCCGGCGTCCCCGCCGGAGACAACACACACCTTCCTACCCTTCCGCGCCGCATCGACGGCGTACTGGGCCCTCTCTTTCTCTTTCCGCATCCCCGAGGTAAACGTTTCTCTCTCTCGAGCTATCGGGCCGAGCAGGGTAATGTACCGTGAATACCCGACGAGCAGGTCGGACTGTTCTAGAGAACAGCGGGCCCGGGGGGAGAGCTCACTGCTGCTGCCCGGCCCGATTCCGATCACTTTTAGTGTACCTTTCATCCCTCACCCCCCGTCTCCCGGGCAATAGCAATAGTCATCTTTCTGTCGGCACACACGGTTTTTGGGAGGATAAGCCGCGCCTTTTTTTCCCCTCTTTTTCGACCCGGGGTATGGCCGCTTCCCGCGGGTATCCCTGCTACTCCCGCAGCGAGGAGCGCACACGGCTCCGCTACAGCCTTCACATCGAGCTGCCTTACAGCCGCACTGCTTGGTTCGAACTCACCGCTGAAGCGGTTGATCTCATCAGCTGAGAAAAAAATCAGCGGTAAGCCCAAGCCGCGTACCCCCTCGACTAGTCCCTGCTCGCCCCGCTTGAGCTCGATGGTGGCGGCAGTCCGCACCTCTTCAAGGGCGGTCTCGGCCCCTTCCAGTGTTTTTAGGACCGCCTGCCGGACCTCTTCAGAGGTGACTCCCCGTCTGCATCCGATACCGATTGTCACTCTCCGGTTTGTTTCTGTTGCAGTGGTAATGACGGGAATCGAGCCGAGTGCGGACGCTACATCCCAGGCCAGCCGGTTGGCCCCGCCCTCATGGCCGGAGAGGAGGCTTACGGCATAACGGCGGGCGTCATCCACTACCACGACCGCCGGATCGTGATACTTGTCCTTTAAAAGCGG
>CAZKZZ010000174.1:0-6155 GCA_964557375.1 uncultured Spirochaetales bacterium
TGAACAAAAGTAATTTTTACCTTCTCCTGGATCTGCTTGAGGGTGATCTGCATCTGTTTTCTCAGGGACAGGTCGAGGGCCCCCAGCGGTTCGTCGAGGAGGAGCAATTTGGGCCGTAATATCAGCGAACGGGCAAGGGCAACGCGCTGCCTCTGCCCGCCGCTTAATTGGTCCGGATAACGGTTTCCGTATCCGGGAAGTGCTACCATTTCCAGGGCCTCTTCCACACGTTCACGAATTTCCTTTTTATCGACATTACGAACGGACAGTCCGTATCCGATGTTTTTGGCCACACTCATATTGGGAAACAGGGCATAATCCTGAAACACAGTATTAAAGGGGCGCCGATTTACCGGCAGCAGAGATACATCCTCTCCTTCGAAGAGAATCTTTCCCTCATCCGGTTTCTCGAACCCGGCGATCATCCGCAAGATAGTGGTCTTTCCCGACCCGCTCGGACCGAGAATCGCTAAGAACTCGCCTTCATAGATGCTCAAGTTGACAGCGTTTACCGCCGTCACCTCCCCGAAACGTTTGGTGATATGTTCGAGCCGAAGTATCTCTTTCATAGTAAACGGCGCTCCCCTTTACACGAGCCTATTGGCTCATCATGAGTTTGGTCTCTTCCCAAGCCTCGCCGAGACGCTGATAGTCTCCCCGAGGCTGCATCCACTGGATCCGGTCCATCTTATAGGTGGCCGGCGGCCCTTGCGGCGGATTGGAACAGCCGGGATAACCGATGGTATCCGACATCATCTTGTTGTACTTCTTGATGATTGCATGATTGATCCATTTCTCCGCAAGCTCTTTGTTCTGGGTCCCCGCAGAAATGGCCCAGCAGTCCAGCCAGCCGGTCGCCCCCTCTTTCGGTATGGTAAGTCCCACGTTCAAGCCCTTCTGGTTGGCCACATAAGCGGTTTGTTCTCCGAATGCCATCCCTACAACCGCATCCCCGCTTGCCATCAGGTTGATCATGTCGGTCGCACCGGCGGTAAGGGTCCTGATCTGTGGGGCGAGAGATTTGAATCCCTCTTTTACCTTGGCAATGTCTGCCTCGGAAAAATTGTAAAGGTCGCTGATTCCGCCCATGATCATTCCCATAAGCACCATACTGTTTTGAGGCTCATCGAGAATAATGACTTTTCCCTTGTACTTCTCGTCCCACATGATTCGCCACGAATCCGGCTCTTCGGTTATGACGTCCCGGAGGTAGAACATGGGTATGGTCCCCCAGGCGTACGGTAAGCCGTACTGTTCCCCGTCGAACATGGTGATGTCGATATCGTGGAATTCAGGCAGGACCTCGCTGCGGTAATTCGGGATGTTCTCCAAATCGATAGGTGCCAGCAGTCCCTGCTGGTGGTAACGGGGAAACTGACTGGTATCGAGTGTTACCAGATCAAACCCTTTACCGCCGTCGGCCACCATCTTTGAGAAGATCTCATCTACGGAGGTTGCATTGGTAATATTAAGCGTTGCACCGGTCTCCTCTTCGAAAGGTTCTACCCATTCAGGTTCGCCATATCCCTCGAACAGCAGCAGATTCAATTCATTCGGCTTCTCACCTTCAGCAGCACCTCCTGCAAAAAGGACACCTGCTCCTGCTACAAAAAACACGACGCAGATCAGTAGAATTGCATTTCTTTTCATTCTCTTCCTCCTTGAAGATCTATTCTTTCTTAGAAAGAATTATAAATCGGGATATTCCAACTGTCAAACAAATTTCTATAAAAACACTCCTTTCATACCTGTAATCCGCACAAAATACTTTAGTTCCAGAGACACATTATCAAATCCCATCATCCAGTGATGACCGAATCCCTCTTCATTTATAGTCTCCATTAATGTTTCGATCGAACAATTCGGAATCATCTTAACAGGATTCCCCTCAAATACCATTTCTGTTTTTTCGGCCCTGCCGGATACCGAACATAAACGGTAATTTCCTTTTCTCCCCACCAGATTTAGAAAAACGGCAGCTTCTGTACCTTCAGGTGTAAATTTGAAGCAAGCTCCACGGTCCCAGATACGAACGGGTGCAATGTCGATAGAGGCGGGATTTTCTGCGAGGGAGGGTGCGGAGCACCCGCAATGTGAAGTGACAATACTATTATCTTGGGGATCAATCGCAAGTATTTCTCCAAAATGAGCCGGCCGGTTCGTAAAGTGCTGTATTAAATACATCGCCAGCACCGAGTTCATGTCTCCTTCACATGCAGCCGGTATTCCGTGATCGGAGAGAAGTCCGGTTACTAAGCAGGAAATACCCGCATAATGCGGATAACACCCCAAAGCAAACGCCGCAATATGTTCTTTTTCAGCGATGTTTTTTAAAACAAGATACTGGATAAGTGATTTTTCAATGCTTTCAGTACTGCTTAGGACTTCACCGAATTTCTCATAGAATATGTCCTTCTCGTGCTCAACATCATTCTTATCTATCGTTCTCGCACCCGCTTCTATCTCTTCCCAACCGTAACTGACTACCTGAGCTCCAAATAACCGAGTAATTTCCAGCTCATCAAAAGCTATTGGAGACATTCCCGGAGTACGCCTTCCGATAAAAGCAAGCTTCTGCTGGTCCAATCCGGATTTTGCTGCCGCTGCTTTGGCATATGCTGCTATTGGCCGATACGTATCATCATCAGAAAGTGCGCCGTAAAAAACATTTCTTTCAATTTCCAAATCAGTAAGCAGGCAGGAGAGCTGATGCGCCCCTACAATAGAACCGGATTTAATTCCCGGAATTGCGAGGATTCCCAACGGCCGGTTAATCGAGCGTACAATACGAAGAGACAAATGATCAAAACTCCAGGTGATAACAACAGCGAGCAGTAGATCGAGCTTCTGCGATGAAAAAAAATTTACCGCCTTATGAGCACTTTGATCGTCCGCAACAAGGTCGGGTGCTTTCATTACCTGCATTCCAGCAGCTGTAAGTCTCTGTTCGACAGTATCTACTTGAGCGCGGGCGTTTTCCCATCCCTCCTCAGTTTTTTCCAATACACCGTAAAGACCTATCGTTGGTTTTTGCGTCATGGGACCTCCTGATATCTATCATTTATTCTAAACTTAAGACTATCTTAAAGTCCAATTTTATAGGGGAAAACACCGGAAAGAACAGAATTAATTGCCATGTAGGACGCACCAATGAGAACAACATCCTCGCCTAACGAACTTGTCTTAAATATCGGTACTTTGGACGGTATCCCTTTTGCTACAAAGTGCTTAATAGGTTGTACAAATATCCTTTCCACTTCAGGAAGATTCGCGATATTTCCGCCTAACACAACGATCTCCGGATTAATAATGGTAGTAAGGTTTACCATGGCGATCGAAAGAAGCCGTACCACTTCGTTAATACTGTCTACTGCCAAATAGTCATTTTGAAGATAGGCCTCGCAGATGTGATAGGTTTCAAGCCTCGAGAGGTCGCCGTTTATCATCTCCGAGATCATCGTCTTCTGCCCCTGTTCGATCCCTTTCACTACCCGTTCTTTGATGCTATTGATCGAGGCGTACCGGTCCAAATATCCCATATTCCCACTCTGAAATCCGATATTATCAGGATCAATGACGGAAAAAGCGATCTGCCCGGCAGATCCGGTAGCACCGCGGATAAGATGATCGTCCATAATCATAGCGGCACTGACCCCGCTGCTTATCTCGACAAACACGATACTATGAAAATCTTTTCCATGCCCGTGGTTTTTGGATGCGAGGACCGAAAGGGTTACGTCCTTCTCCACATATACCGGAACCTTGTATCTTATTTCTAGTTCCTTTTTGAAATTGATCGAGTTCCAGTTCTTATAAAGCGATCCCGAGGTTATCTCACCGGTATCGAAATCGATATCCGCAGGTATACCCAGGCTGATCGCCTGAAGATTCATTTCATCGAATGTTATTTCGTTTTCAAGACAATATGCTTCGATAAAACGGTCCGTCTCTTTGCAGACCAGTTCAGCCTCATTTTCGAGCCCATCGATTTTATACCCCTTTCCTTTGGTAAGCATCGTCCCAGAAAAATCAAAAAGGGCAATCTGAAACCGTTCCTGAGAGAGGTCTATACCGACAATCGTCCCTTTATGGCCGTTTATCTGGAGAAGGATCGGCCGTTTGCCGACGGCGGTTTTCACCTTTTCGGTTTCTACGACAAACTTCTCTTTAATAAGATTATCGATTACCCGGGACACCGCAGAGGGACTTATCTGAAGGGTTTTCGCGATCTCAGCGCGGGAAGTGGGGCCTTTTTCCCTCAGAAAATTAAAAATTATCGATCTGTTGATATTGCTCTGAAGGCTCTGATCGGCTATTTTCGGTATCTCGAGCATAATGTCCTCTATGTTCCCACGATTTTATTAATGTGGTCAACATATGAATCAATTTCCTCTTCTCCGTCAAGTACTTTTACCCGTGTTTCCATGGTCCTTTCCTCCTCGGGTTCAAGTGTCGGGAGCATATTCTTCTCCTTGAGCAGCCCTCTGTCGAGTATCATCACGTTGGTCGGTTCGAGCCCAAGCACATAATCCCCCTCCCCCATCATTTTCCACTCACTCAGGTGGGGAAATGTATCGGTTTTAAAAGAGAGTGCTACTGCGATCCCGTCCTCCAAGCTACGATTTGCCAGGCAGGCATGGGCGTACCCCTTATCATCCGAAGCAAGCGAGTGGAGAAAATCCATCTCTTCGAAACCGCGGATAGGATCTTCCATTTTATAGTACTCATGCATACCGGACCGGGCGTGTTCGGTGTACGGATTTATCCCGGTCGAAGTGATGTGGAGCTCACTCTCGCCCGTTAATAGGGGAAATCCGAAGTTCATGTGATAACAGAGGGTGAAAGGAGTAGACTCAAATCCGTTATTCCGGACCGTATCGGTGATAACGAGTTCATTGCTTCCTATTCGGGAGGTTATGCTGCGGGTCAAAGTGAGTTTTTCTGCAAAGAGTTCCGACTCACGGACTTTTGCGGTAATTTCTAAGATATATTCATCACCTTCCCAGCGGGATAGATCACAGACGGTGTCCGCCGGCAGGGTCGAGTACCGGCCGTGCAGACCGAGCTCTTCATCTCCGTCTGTGCCCGGTGCACCGAAATAGGTCAAGCCGCAGGTGGTCGCAAGGCCCCCGAAAAAGGTTCTGAACCAGCGGAACCCTTTTAGATCAAAAAATGCCGGATTGACCATGCCGTTAGGTGTGAGGTAGACCAGATTGGTCCCTTTATACCGGAAATCGCAGATATCGAGCCCTCTGTCGTTTACGACCGTATATTCGAGTCCGGTCCCTGTGTGAACGTCGATCCCCCGAACCCCCTGGGCCCTTCCATCTCGGTAGGTAATGTGGCGGGTTCCTCCGATCTGGGCGAGGTTTCCCACCCGCTGTTCGATTTCCCGTCTCGTGTATGCTCGCCCCTTAAAAACCATCCCAATTCCCTCCTGTTAATTTATTTCTTCATAAAAGAAATTAAATGACAAATTCGTTTAGTTGTCAACAGAAAAAAATAAAAAAGTCGCAGTTAGTAAAGGCTAACTCTGAGGATGATACGCCGAATGCGCTATTTCTTTGAGCATCTTTGTGAATATTATCTTATGGAACGGATAGAGGCTGTACCAGTAGAGGAGTCCTCTCACCCCGAGGGGCTCATAAATAGCGTTGAGGGTAATCGTCGTCTGCGGGGTGCCGTCCGGAGCCTCGGAACCGGTAGTCTCGAACTGCAGCCACCCCCTGTGCCCGCCGATGTACTGAATCGGCAGAAACGCTTCCTCAGGAGGAACGGGGATTGTAATGGAATCCGAATACACATACCGGGAGCCGAACCGTTTTCCGCCCCACCCTGTCTTGAGGGACTGTCCCTCTTCATAGAGAAATGCAGCATCGGACCAGCGGGTCTCGGCAACCGCCCTGTCTTCATTGGCGAGCGCCCGCTCCACTGCTTCCCGAATACCCCGCGGTTTTATCGAAAAAACCGTCAGTGCACGGTCATCGGTTACCACCGTTTCGTTTTCTACCCCTTCGATGAGCCACCTCCCCACCTTGAAGTAGAGCGGTGTTACTAAGGCAAGCCAGAGACTGGAAAGCCGGGGAGTGAGAAAGGGAATGGGAATGACAAGGTGCGGACCCATTTCGGGGTGGTCATGACCGGCAGTTTCTGCA
>CAZKZZ010000174.1:6255-7417 GCA_964557375.1 uncultured Spirochaetales bacterium
CCGGCAGTTTCTGCAGCAGCAGCAAAGTTACGGGCTGCAGTACGGTCCCGTTCTTCGAAATCTTCGACCGACCCGAGGGAATGGATGTTGTAGTAAGCCGTGTCCACACCGGTAAGAGCGGCCTCGAGGGAGTCCGTATCAAAAACATCGCCGTATACCACCTCAGTGTTGTCGACGACCCGGGGCTTCAGGTTTTCCGGCCGTCGGGCCATGCAGCGGAGCGTGGCCGCGTTCTGCCTGAACGGGACCTGCTTATTTGCGATGCGCCGTTCGAGCTCCCGAAGGAGCCTCCCTCCGATATACCCACTCGCACCGGTTATCAGTATTGTTTTACTCATAGTTACCACCCTGAACGATATGGAGAAAAAAAGCTATTAAAAAATTGAGACTAATTTTGAAAGAGCTACTTTAATATTGACAGAATCGATTTTAGTTTGTACAATTTAATTGTACAAATGGAAACTATCGCAGTCAGTACACTACGGGCCAATTTGATGAAAATACTCAAGCAAATCGAACAGGGAGAAAGTCTCGATATCACCTCACACGGAAAAGTGATTGCTACACTTGTTCCTCCCGACCATGCTAAAAAACAAGCTCGAGATAAACTGAGAGAACTGGGGAACAAAACCCACATATACGACATCGTCTCTCCCATTAAGAGCGAGTGGGAAGCTGCAGAATAATGTTCGTCGCGGATACACATATTATCATCTGGGACGCCTTGAAACCGGAAAAATTGAGTGTTATGGCCCGGGAAGCCCTGGATATGGCCGACCAGTCGGGGGGCATTGTTTTTTGCGACATATCATTTTGGGAAATCGCAATGTTGATAGCGAAAAACCGGGTCGAAATCGGTGTATCCTATCTTGATTTCATTGAATTGGTTCTAACAGCGAGAAATTTCACTGTACAACCGATTACTCCCCAAATCGCCGATATCGTTACCTCCTTAGCGGAAGAAATAAACAGTGATCCCGCGGACAGGCTCATAGCAGCAACAGCCCTTGATCGTGGCATACCCTTAATTACGGCAGATACGAATTTGGTAGAATCGAATGTAATCCAAACCGTATGGTGAAACAGTCCTGTATCAACTTGAACCACTGGGTACGGAAAAACAATATCACAATAGGTCAAACTGAAACAGTTTCCTCCAGAA
>CAZKZZ010000175.1:0-7405 GCA_964557375.1 uncultured Spirochaetales bacterium
CGGCTTATCTCGTCCATCGTATCGAAGGAGACCCCTTTGGCCTGGTCAGGGTCTGCCATGTCCAGCTCTCCTCTCGTATACGGATCGGTGTTTCCCTCCGCTCCCTGGATGAATGCTGCCGGTACCTTAAGCTCGGCCTGGAAATGGCTCCGCACGGAGCCTACCCAGTCTGCACTGATGAGGTAGTTCTCCACACCCTGTGAAGTGAGATGGCATGAATAGTGGAACAGCATGCCCTCGAGCCCGCCTGATTCATCCTTCAGCCGAAAGAGGACCACTCTGGGATCGATCGCCTTTGTTTTGTCCCGTCTATTGACCGCGATTCGGTTTGCGCCGAGTGCTGCTTCGATATAGCCCTCAAACCTAGTGGTATATGCTTCTTCCGCGGCGGCAGCGGCCTGCTCGACGAGCAGGTCGGTATACCGCTTTGCCCAGGGCTCTTCATTACCAGCAAGAAGACTCACATCCGGTGCGGAATGGGTGTGAGTTGTTTGGATGATGATTTGGTCAGATGAAACGACACCGCTTTTCTCTAACCGCTTCGCAATTTTCTCGGTAAGCATGGTTGTCGTAGCAGCGCTGAACAGACACAAATCAAAGATAAGCCATACCGCGGAATCAACATGCCATGCGTAGACGTAGATCGGGTCGTGTACCCCTTCCGAGTTATGAGTTCTGTCGCCGTATCCCAACAGCGGGGTCGGTTCATTCGGTGTTATATCCTTATAGGCCAGACCTAATTTCATCATCCTTTTCTCCTTCTTTTGATTATAATCACCAGCATTGCAGCTATCGGGGCTGCTGCAAACAGTACAAACGGCAGAGCTGACCGCCTATATCTTACAATACGGATTTCTCGCGTGCTATGAGGAACAGGTGTACTGTCGTCCGATAGTAGCGTGATGGTACGCGGTCCTTTTTGCTTGCCGCCGGGTATGGTTAGGTGATAGCCGCTGAAGTGAGGGTCCTTCCCCGTGTGTTTTCCTTCCGGCTGGTAGGGAACGATCCTGAAACCGAGAGAGCCCCCTTCTATCTGTTCGACACTGTAGGGTTTCTCCTGCAGAAACTCCTCCGCGGAATCGTCCGAGGCCACGTTTACCTCGATGCCTGCAGCGCCTTCTACACTCTCTATTTTTACCCAGCTTTTTATATTGGGGTTTCCGGTTTCCGAACGGCCGGACATCCTATTATAGTAGAGTTCTCGATATTCGTTTTGAAAAAACGGCTCTACATAGAGGTCTGTACCCGGCTGTACATACACAACTCCTAAGGGGTCGGTCAATCGAAGGGGCCGTGTGTAGCTGTCTCCCGGCCGAATATCATAGCCGATGTAATCCTCACGGCCCGCCTCGAAAACGACTAGACGTTTGGTGGTCTGCTGCAGCCGTTTCCCCTCAGCATTGTAGCAGGCGATCTCATACTTTCCCCGAGGGAGATTGACGACGAATCCCCATTCGAGCGGCACCGGAGGTACCCGGTATTTGTCCTCCCAGGGACGAGAAGGAGGGACTGCCAGTTCCTCTTCGGTTTCCCGTAGATCGGCTATAGTCTGTTCCAGCTCAGTTGTGTCTTCACCCCTTCTTCTCTTTGCAATCAGTTCAGCCATGGCCCGTTCTATCTGCCGCACTACTCGTTCATGTACTGCGGCCCGCTCATCTACCTCCTGCTTATATTCTGCCGCCATCCGTTCTAGTTCACGAAGTACTTCGTACGCTTCATCACCGGTGGCAATCCGCCAATCCATCCGGTAGGAAAAGCCGGTCTTCACGTTGAAGTAAGTGTACTCAACCGGTTCTAATGTCTGTTCTTTCCCGGAGCGGTCGGTGATGACAAGAGTCCCCTCGAATATGTGGTTCAAGGTATTGATGTCTGTATACCATTCTCCTGATTCGGGCCAGTAATACACCAGGGATTTTTTTACAGTGAGAAAATTGTCGGTATCTGCAAGCAGATACAGGGTTTCATCGGCTTCTCTAATAAATGTGGTTGCAAGATAATTCCTTCCGTCAAACGGATGGACCGAATAAATAACCTGCTCCTGCAGATCGGGTATATCCGCGTGTACCCACCCGAGAGGGAGAAAGAGGCCAAGGAAGAAGATGACGAAAGATTTAAAAAACCTTGTCCCGCGCTCCGTCATACCGTCCCCTTTTTCCGTTCGATCAATGAGACCAGAAATAAAATTGTTCCTGTAAATGCGGTAAGCGCTGCGATACCTGCTGCCAGTGCCGGCAAACCCGCACCCTCTACTGCAGTGAGGCCGAACCTGAAATAGGAAAACGGGGAGATCCACCGGAAAACGGATGAGAGAAGTTCGGTAAGCGTTTCTATATACATCCCTGCAATAACGAAGGAGCTGACATCCACGATAAAAAGGGCCGCTGTAATGATGATGAGTAACATCACCCCGCTGCCGGGAGATCGTGTAAGGGCCGTGACAAAAGGTATCAGTGAGAAGAGGGCCGGAAAGAGAAAGAAAAAAAGGAGATAGCAGACCCAGAAGCGGGCCCCGAGTAAGAGCCCGAAATAGCCGCTTAGAAGAAGGAAAAAAATCAAAAGATAGAGCATAAAGCCTGCTGTAATGATCATGTCCCGCATGATGTTCGAGAGAGAAAATGTACTGTAATCCGCAGGCCCGAAACTGACCAATGTTACGACTCCGCTGTTCTTTTCATATCCTAAACTGTGAGCAGAGAAAATTAATATATAGAGAAAAAAAGGGGCTAATGCGATGATAAGGGCAAATAAAAACGGGCCTTCAGAGAAGAGCTTCGTAAAGACCGTTTCTCCGAAAAGCGGCTCGACAGTTCTCAGGATAAGAAAATAGAGCGGGTTTTGTTCGAAAAGCAGTCTTCCGGAACCTACGATTGTTGTAAAACCCTTTACCAGGACAAGCCCGAGGGTCGTACTGACGGCCGCGGCAATAAAGATCCCGGGATTGAGCAAGAGATCTTTGAGTTTCGGTTTGAGAAGGGTAAGAGCAGCCTGCAATTTCACATGCATGTCGTTACAGCGCCTCCACATCGGTCGAGGTGTCGAAATAGTAGTCTATATACTCTTCTTCTCTTTGTAGATAATCGATCAACTGTTCTTGGTTTTGTATAGCACCCGCTTTTTCCGCAATAGAGTCCATGCGCTCTTTTACGTCTTCTGTTCTCGGTTTCGGTACGAGGATCAAGTAATCGATAATCCAGGTGTCCGCTTCACTCGGTCGTATCTCACTTCCGTCTATCTGAGCGTAATACCTGTACACCTGTGCGAAACTGTCATCCCAGCTCCAATCGAGAACTCCGGAGTAGAGAAGTGTACCTCGCTCACCAGTTTCTTTGCTGCCCGCAGCTTCCCATATTCTGCATCCAACCCGGATATCGAGACAGGGATGATACACGATTCCTTTTCCCTCCGAGTCTACCGGCCGAATCTGCGCGCGATAGTCCCCCCCCTCCTCTTTTTCGAATACGAGAAAATAGTCGAGATCGGGGATGCGGAGGCCCTGTAATTCGATTGTTCCGGTCCCATCTGACGTTCCTAATTTGTTACTGCCCCGTTTGAGGTTTACGGTCCGGGTTACAGGAGCATACTGCGGAGCTGTAACTGTTAGAGTTGCCTCTCCCCGTTCGAGGTTATCGAAGAGGAACTCTGTTTGGTAGAAGCTCAGCATGTAGCTCTTCTCTGTTTCGACGGTGAGTTCGTGTATCCACGCCCTGCTTACCGCATCGACAACAGTAAACTCGAGCTCCGCGTCCCGCTCCGCGGTCAAAATCCATGCTGAAAGGAGGAAAAGCGCTAAAATGGATAGAGGTATTATAATAAATAAGTGGTTTCGTTTAAGCTGCATTATGTATGACGTTCCGCAGGGCTCATAGTAGTATTTCAGGAGGGGAGAGATCAACTACCAGGTCGCCCAAAATTTCTTTGAATATGTTGTCCTGGGGATGTCCGTTGCCGACATGCTGGAGAAAGCATTCTCCGTACTCTCTGCCGATGAGCTTTCCCTGCCGTTTCGTCTCATCTTTCATGTTTTCGATATACGCGTCCCACTTGTTGATGTGGCGAAGCCACTCCCGTTGGGAAGCATGGGCTGCAAGCATCTTTTCTTTGATCTCCATCTTGGTGCCCACATCCACACCGAAATGCATGGCCACCGGCCTGCCGAAATTGTCCCGTAGACCCATAGCACTCCAGTAGTAGAGGTAGGGAATGCTCTCCATTGGTTTCGTCACTGTTCCGCAGTCGAACGAGGGGACCGAAGCGATGAACGCGCCGTTTCGCACCAGTTTTGATGTCTCTTCGTGGTCCGGCAGATAATCCACCGGCGGTACGGTAAGAATAATGGCCGGATCCACTTCTCGGATGACTCCGGTTACCGCTTTTCTATAGAAAGAATTGTACTCGATTTCGAGATCGAACCCACCCGCGTAGTGATACTGCCCGCCGAGCACTGCAGCGGAGGCTGCGGCCTCGGTGAGCCGTTTTTCCCGGATCTGCTGATGGTCGAGCTCGACTGAGCCCACCTCACCCCCGGCTACTGTTGCCATGTGGATCTCATAGCCGCGATCGGCCAGGAGAGCCAGGGTCCCTGAAACCATAAACTCCGCATCATCCGGATGACATGAAAAAGCTAATATTCGTTCCATAATGTCGTACTCCGCTTTAAAAAAAGATTCTGACTCACCAGCCGTACTTTTCAGGCCCCCACGGTTTTGATTCCAGCTGCTGTTTCACGTAGAGATAGGTGTTCTCCGGCAGATCCTTATCCAGCAGTACTCCCGGTCCGACGATACTGTAGCTGCCGGTTTTGCACCCCGGCATGATGATTGAATTGACGCCGGTCCGGCAGAAGTCACCGATATACGCGGCATTTGCGTGTTCCGCGGGCTGCTCCCGCCTTCCCCGTACCCGGTGGACGGTATCGCCGTCATCAAAGCGGAGATTACCGCATACGGTAGCGGCTCCGATGTCGGTGTGCATGCCCACGATTCCGTATAGTTCCATATAGTGGTCGAGGTATACTCCTTCCATAATAATGCCCTCGAGCTCGGCACAGTGGTTGACGACGGATTTGTTCCCGACGGAACAGACACCCGCTAAGCGGCAGTAGTTGCCAATGTAGCAGTTATCTCCGATTACCGCACTCCCTAAGATGAGTGCGCCGTTTTCCACAACTGTATTGTCCCCGATTACCACATTTCCCCTTATAATGACGTTTCGTCCGATGGTGCTCCCCCGGCCGAGATGTACCGCCCCCTCGATCGAGGCGGTCTCGTCGATTCTGCCGTCCTTACCCTTGTGCCTGCTGCCGGTAACAGCGTTGACCATCCATTCGTTGGCTCTGAGGATGTCCCAGGGACGGTCGATATCGAAAACTGGATCGTCCGTTATTATTCCCCGGATTTTCCTGCCGTCCTGGAGCATGAGCTGCAGTGACATCTCCAGATACGATTCTGCAGGCGGCATCATGCCCACTTCTACGTTGGTAAACAGGCCGGGATTGTACTGCAGGTAGGGAAAGACATCTCTCGAGAGGATGAACCCGCAGGGAATAGTCGGCAGCAGACGGCTTTTCGACTCTCCATCTGCTGTTTCTCTCTCTGCTATCGGAACGCCGGTACTGGAGACACTGTTTTCGGCAAAATCGCCGCGATTGTAATCGCCTCTGCTCCGCCCGATAAACTCGGTTATCTCGCCGTCAGATTCCAGAAACAGCGAGCAAACAGAATCCCTCAGCTCTCCCGGCACAGGGTTGCGAAGCAGGACCGCTGCCTCAGGAGGAGCATTCGTTCTGCCGGTCTTTCGTCCGGCTTCAGCGGCCGTCTCGGCACCTGTGGTCAGAAACCTCTTGACTGTATCTCGGGTAAGCAGTGTGTCGGCGTAGAAAACAGCAAACCGTTCATCGCCTGCAAGGTTTTCGAGAATGCTGTCTTCGACGGCCGAGAGGGTTTCAGCAGTACCCCGGCCGCTCGTAGGAGAGGCGTCGACGACAGTGACAGTTTTCCGGTCACGAAAAAGCCCTCGTAATTGTCCTTGGAACGGACCGGCAGCAATGATGATACGTTCGACACCTGCAGCTTCGAGCCCATCGACTACATAGCTGATGACGGGGCGGTTGGCTATAGGGACCATAACCTTTGACCGCACGCGGTTATACGGCCACAGTTTTTCCCCTCTCCCCGCAGCTAATAGTACCGCTGTTGTTATCGGTTTTGCACTTGGCATACTGTTCGGCCGCCTTTTTACAGTTCGTTTATTGCTTCGTTTGCGAGCCGGAGGAACATCTCTACTGTTTCTTCGAAAGCCTGTTCTCCGATCTCGACCGTAGCATCCCTCGGATCGGTCTGGACGATCTTGTCGGGGCTGGGGTTTTTGCTGAATCCGTTTCCGTCGACTATTGAGAAGTCGGGATACCGTATGGGGACATCCTTTGATGGAAGTTCCGTGAGGTCCACGATGGGTTTTTCACCCACACCCCGTTTCTCATGATAGTACATCATCAGTGCCGTCTCGAACTTGTCCGCATGTCCTGCAAGGTTGAACTCGGATACGTCTATCGGAAAACTGAGGTGGTGCCGTACGATTGCGTCGGTGTAATGGGAGTATTCCTTACAGAGCCGGTCGATCGTCTCCATGTGGTTCCACGCCCCGTGTCCGTTTACGATGATGATGATTTTATAGTCATGTTCGATCATCATCCTGATTTTCTCGGATACGACCAGCCCGAATATGTGCTCCGGATAGTAGTGGCTCGGCCACAAGGCCGTTGGAAAATCCATCCCCCAGACCCAGTCCTCTTTTTTAAAGCCCAGACTCTCGTTCATCCAGTCGGGACGTTCCCGTTCAGTTCCCCAGAACACGGTGGGCAGGACCACCCCTTTTCCCAGACGCCTGCACACCTCCATAGCGGTTTCGGTGGCGTTGATCGGGTCGGTGCCCAGGGGCATGTGCGGTCCGTGATATTCCAAAGGAGCTAGAGGAATGAATATGAGCGGGCACCGCTTTCTCTCTTCTATGGCCTGGTTCGGCCGGAGCAGTTCGAATCGTATTTCTCGTGTATCGTCAGCCATGGTATACCTCGATTTTTATGTTTTGCACCGCGAAGGAGAGCGAAAAGCAAAATCCATCCCCACGGTTCGCAGCACAAGATAAAGCTTACTCCCTGCACCTATCCGCTGTCAACAAATGATATACATGATTATGTGCATATTTACAGAAATTACCGATTATGAGCGGGACGCGGGAGTGAGTTAAATAAAAAATGAGTTTAAATCCGGATGGCGTACCCCCTTGCCACAACCCTACCGTTTGTGTCATCATTTGAGTTCTCGAGAATAAAACCTTTTATCGTGCAGATGTAACCAAACGGAGGCGCCTATAATGGAAGCGTTTAAAGCGGCGATTGATTATTTTT
>CAZKZZ010000176.1:0-7376 GCA_964557375.1 uncultured Spirochaetales bacterium
GCTGTTACCCGCTCTCTGCTTGTTAGTTGGGCCATTATTGTTTCTCCTGTTCAGTCAGGTCGAGGTTTGGTGTTCGCGGTGCATTCTGCTTCCCGAATCATATAACATATCATAGAAGTTCATGCAACACCATTGAAATCGCACCCGAAATCACCCCAAAAGGCCCTCATTCGAAAAACAGCTTGTTCCGTATCGATTGTGGGGTTAAGATAAAAAGAGTATGTCGGAAAAGAAACGGCTCTTATTAGTGGATGACGATCGCACAGCCATGGAACTCATTCAGGAACTGCTCGGACCCCACGATATAGACGTGGAGTTTTCCGGTTCCTTCGATGAAGCTGTAGAGAAACTGAAAAAGCACAACTTCCAGGTAATTGTAAGTGATATCAAAATGCCGGGGAAGAGCGGGGTTGATCTTCTCGATTTTTGTGTAAATCAATATCCTGAGATTCCCGTTATTATGCTTACCGGGTACGCTACCGTCCAGAGTGCAGTGGAAGCACTCAAAAAGGGCGCCTTCGATTATCTCTCCAAACCGGTGCAGATCGAAGCTCTGCGCATGACTATAGAAAAGGCAATCTCTCATGTACGGCTCAAAGAGCAGAACCTGTTTCTGAAAAAACAGCTCGAACAGCGGGAAGAGATTCTCTACGAAACCCACAATCCTCAGCTGCAGTCGATCTACCAAACGGTCGAGAGCATAAAAAACGTGGACACGACCGTATTGCTCCAGGGGGAATCGGGTACAGGCAAAGAAATAATCGCCGGGATGATTCACAAATCCGGAAGTAAAGGGGCGGAAAGTTTTGTTCCCATTAACTGCGGCGCTATTCCGGAAAACCTAATCGAATCGGAGCTGTTCGGGTATGAAAAGGGAGCGTTTACCGATGCAAAGGAGCGGACCAAAGGGAAACTCGAAATTGCCAACGGCGGTACGTTGTTCTTAGACGAAGTGGACGAGCTGCCTTTGAAAGCACAGGTTGCCCTGCTTCGGTTTCTGCAGGAACGGGTCGTTGTCCCGCTCGGTTCGAGCAGAACGGTAAAGGTCAATGTGCGGATTATCGCAGCCACGAACCGGGACCTCAAGGCAAAGGTGGAACAGGGGAGTTTTAGGGAAGATCTCTACTACCGCATCAATGTCATCCCGTTAACTCTTCCGCCTCTCCGGGAACGGAAAGAAGATATTCTCCCTTTGGCGCGATGGTTTTTGCAGAAGTTTTCTCACGAATACAATCGGCCCCTCCGCTCGTTGACTGAAGAAGCGGAACAGGTACTTCTTTCTTATGACTGGCCGGGCAACATACGGGAGCTGCGAAACAGTATGGAGCGGGCTGCCATTATAGGAGACGGGGAGGGGATCACTCCTTCCTCCCTCGCTCTTCCTGTCTGTTTTGAACGCGGGACGAAACCGGAGTTCGAACGATTAGGGATCGTTCCGCTCAAAGACCTCGAAGAGCAATATATCGCCTGGGTGGTCGATCAAATGGGGGGAAACAAAACCAAAGCCGCAGGGTGTCTGGGGATCTCGGTCCGGGGACTGCGGTATAAACTCAACGATGAAGCGAATTCGCAATAGGATATTCATTCAAATTCTCATTCCCACCATCTGTCTTTTTCTTTTTGTCGTGGTAGGTGGATTGATTTACGTAAACCGCTCGTTCGAATCCCAGGTAATCAGCCAGAAATCGAATGAATTGGACAAAGCTTCCCGGGCTATCCATAACTGGCTCGTAGCTAGAATTTCCAATATGATCCAGCTCTCCCGCACACCGCTCATTCAGACCGGAGATTTCGAGGAGCTGCTTCTCTTTTTACACGAAGAACGGAAACGGCTCTCTTTTATTTACAGCAACATGTTCTATATTCTCCCGGACGGCCAATACTGGAGCACGGAGGGGACCGGCGGGACCCTGGAAGACCCTCAGTTTCTCCGTGATTTTAAAAAGGGGAGTAAACTGTTTTTTTATGACGGCCCTTTCCTCGACCATCCCCATTTTGCAGATTCAGTATTGATCGCTGTACCGGTGTTCAAAGAGAGAGAGTTCGTAAGTGCTCTTGCGGCGACCATCCCCTTGCCCACATTCAAGCGGGTGATCAGCTATTTTACTATGGAGGAATTCGAACAGTTTATGCTGGTAAATCCTCATTCTATCATTATTGTTCATTCCGATCTCGATTTGATCGGCAAGAGTGAGCGGGGAGAGTACGGGAGGATTTTTACCTCCGACACACGAGCCGGCAGTTCTATGGTGTTTGTATCCGTCCTCCGGACAACCTGGAAGCTGGTCGCTTTTCAGCCTCTCAAGGTAATGTTGAAACCGGTGAAGCAGATCAACCGGCTCATTATGGTGTTTTTTTTCGGGGTCGTCCTCCTCATTTTGTTCGTCTCTCTCGCCCTCTCTTCCCGGATAACCCGGCCGATCCAGAAGCTGACCCGGGGAGTGCACCGTATAATGGAAGGGGACTATAAGCAGAATATACTTCTGGACACGAAGGACGAGCTGAGTGAATTGGCAACGGCATTTAACAGGCTGAGTGAGCAGCTGGTGCAGCTGCGTACGGATGATCGGTTTGTGTTTCTCGGACATCTCTCCGCACGGGTCGCCCACGAAGTGAGAAAGCCGCTGCACATCATTCAGCTCGCCGTAGAGGCCATTCAGAAACAGCAAACCCTAAACGGCAGATATCTACAGACGATCCGCAACGAAGTGGAGAACGCAAACATCTTTATCGGAGAAATCTTGAACTTTGCCCGTCCGGAACCGATAAGCCTTTCCAGATATTCGATCATTTCCCTCTTGGATAAGGTCGTTCGTAAATATCAACTGCTTGCGGAGCAGAAGGGAATCGAACTGCTCTTTTATCATGATGATTCGATACATCCTTTCTATTTCGATATTATCAAAATGGAAGAGGCGTTTTCCAACCTGATGGAGAACGCCGTCGAATCGGTAGAAAACACCGCCGGGACACGGAAAATCACTATTACGGTGTCTCAGAATGACGGCTACGGCGTGCATGTTTCGATTACGGATAACGGGCCCGGGTTTGATGAAGATGTAATCGATAAACTCCTCGATCCCTACTTTACGACAAAAGAAGAGGGGACCGGACTGGGACTTTCCATCTGCTATCGGATTTTTAACGCTCATAGCGCAACCATGACACTGGAGAATACACCGGAACACCACGCCAAAGTAACCGTTTTCTTTCCGGTGGAAGGGTAACCCCGGGACAGCTCGAAGAGGCAATTCTTGCAGCCTACCCGGCAAAAATTGCCTTCCGCAACGGCAGCTCCGCCGCCGGGGAGCGTGGCAGAGTATAGTGAGGACCTGTGAAAGGCCCGGATGTAAGTTGTTGTATTGTAATAAATAATATTTGATTTACTCCTGTTTTCTCCTGCCTCGAACGGTATAGTGAAGCTGTTTGGCATGAAATCTGCTTTAGAAGTTATGAATCTTTACAAATCTTTTAAAAGGAGAGGCCTATGAAAAAATTGGTGATTTTTTTTGCAGTTGTTCTTGTTGCGGCGTCTGTTTTTGCAGGCGGCCAGCAGGAAGCGGAAGAACCGGTGGCAGCAGAAGAGCAGGTTGAGGTTAAAACACTCCGTGTTGCCGCTCCCCCCTGGATCTTCAAAAAGTTCGATTTGGAAAACTTTTCTAACGAGTTCGACAAAAACCATCCCGAATTGAAACTCGAGATGATCCGGGCTGATAAATGGAGTGCTCCGACGTATATTACCGAGTGGGAGACCGGTTCGACTCCGTTCGATGTGTTTGTCGGAGGAAGCGGTTCGATGCTCGCCCCCATCATCACCGGTGAATGGACCGAGCCGATGGACAGTATGCTCACCGGGGACATGGCAGAAGACGAGTTTGTCGGCGGGTTCCTATCCGCGGGGAAGTATAAGAAACCGGGCGGCGGTGCGTACTATCCCTGCATCCCCTTCGTCGGCGAGGTTTCCATCATCGGGGTCAATACTGAAATCATGAAAAATGCGGGGCTGTGGCAGGGCGGTAAGCCGGCGCCGATTCCCGGCTGGAATGAAAGTGATTTCATGGGATGGTTTTCAAAACTGAATGAGGCGGCAGAGCTCGGTGCCCATGTTCAGATTTGGGACCGGGAGTTCATGCAGTACAACTACTGCGGACCGATAAAAGCGATGACCGGGACCTTTATGGAAGAAGACGGAAAAGGTTTCGATGTTTCCAGTGACGCGGCAAAAACATGGCTCAGTTATCTCCGGCAGATGCACGACCGGGACATGGGTGTGTGGACAACGACCGACGACCAGGGGTATGCCAAATGGAAGACCGGTGCAACCGGCTCATTCTACGCGGCCCAGGGCCACATCATGGAACTGGTAAGTGTTACCGACGATGAATCCGATATTGCCTATCTCGGCTGGCCGGATGCGGACAAGAACGGAAGCATCATCTGGACCCACTCGGTGTGGATGCCCAAAGTTGCCAAGAACAAAGATCTGGGCAAAGCGTATATCCGTGAGGTCGTGTTCTCCAAAGGAATGCAGCAGTGGAGTTTCAACAACTACGGGAAACTCCCCGTCATGAAAGACTACTACGGTGACGGGATCACCTGGTTCCAGGACCAGATGCCGGTCATTCTCTCGGTAGCAGATGCATCCAGCCCGATCCCGCTGTTCGGCGATCTGCAGAAATATCTGGATATCCTGTTCAAATACCTGCCTGAAGCAGTGTACGGGAGAATGGATATTGACCAGGCACTGAACAAGATCAAACAGGAATCGAGCGGATTGGATTTTTCCGATCTCCGTGCCCGGTAGAGGTAGAGTAAAAGATACGTTCTTTAAAAAAGTGTTGAGCGGGCCGTTCGACGTACAGTCCTCCGGCTCGCTTTTTGTGATACAATGAAAGGAGAGGGGGCGGTTATGATACAGAGGTCAAGCAAAAGGAAAACCAAGCCACAATCATTCAATCCGACGCTAAAGGACAAGGTCTCTCTGGCTGTATTTCTCTCTCCGACGATGATCTTCGTCCTCATTTTTATCGCTTTCCCCATTGTTTTTTCTGGATATCTGAGTCTTACCGAATATAACTATGCAGCGGATGAATCAGCCAAATTTATCGGATTCAATGGTTATATTGAGAGGATCTTCAAAGACAGTTTTTTTCATACCGCACTGCTGAACCAGATGAAGTTCGCAGTCGCCTACTTTGTAGCAGCTTTCGTTATCTCCCTGGTCCTGGCAATCTTTGTAAACGAGCTCAAACACGGGACCCAGTTTTTTCAGGTAATTTTTTATATGCCGATGATCGTCCCGCTCTCCCTTGTGGGGATCACCTTTGCCTGGATCTTCCAGCCTGATATGGGGATTTTCAACCATTTCCTGCGGTCTATCGGGCTCAAGTCACTAGCAATCGACTGGTACGGGGAACCGAGTACAGCACTATACGCACTGGTAGTTGCCCGGACCTGGAAGATGATCGGGTTCACGTTGATAATTCTTTTAGCGGGCCTTCAAGGGATACAGAGGAGTCTGCGGGAATCCGCACGGGTGGACGGTGCCAATTTTTTTCAGGAAATCTGGTTTATCGTCCTGCCCAACCTCAAACCGTATATGCTTATCAGCGGTATCTGGATTTTGATCAACTCGCTGAAAGTGTTTGTCCTCCCCCAGGTCATCACCCAGGGAGGACCGGGGGTCTCCACCCTGACCCTCTACCTCTATTCATGGAAGCTCGCATTCGAACGGCTGGATATGGGAGAAGCTTCCCAGGTTTCTTACATTACCGCGGCAATCATCCTGATTCTCGCCTGGGTACTCAACAGGATCTTTAAACCGGAAACAGCACAGCGGGGGTGATCATGAAACAGTCGAGAACCGGAAACCGAAAGGTACTTCTTCTCATTATTCTTCTCTTTTTCGCTTTTTTGTTTCTTTTCCCGCTGGTGTGGATGCTCTTTACATCGATTAGGACCACACAGGACCTGTACAAATATCCCCCCACCCTGTTTCCTCAAGCCCTAACTCTGGAAAACTACATCTACATTTTCAAAGAGATGCGCGGTTTCATCCGCTACTTGGTAAACAGTATCGTTGTCACCATCTCTACCGTGCTTATCGTCCTTGGATCGAGTGCCATGGGGGGCTATGCGTTCGGCATGCGGAAATTCCGGGGGCAAAATGTACTCTTCATGATGATTGTGGGCGTGCTTACTATTCCCTACATCATGTATCTCATCCCTATTTACATGATGGAGCTGAAACTGGGATTTCGAAACAGCTGGATTGGGCTCATTCTCCCTTATGTTGCACTCAATCTCCCCTGGGGGATGCTCATCATGCGGGGTGCATTCTCCACGATACCGCTCGATATTCGGGATGCAGCAATAATCGACGGCTGCAATGAATATCAGCTGTGGTACCGCGTACTCCTTCCTATAAACCGGCCGGCACTAGCCGCTACTACGATCATCACCTTTGTGTTCGCCTGGCAGGAGTACATGTTTGCCAGCACTTTGATGACCAAGAACGAATGGCAGACGCTGCCGGTAGGTATTGTGTGGCTCCGTGATGAGCTGCAGACTTTAGTTATGGGACGGATCGGTGCGATGGTGGTTATCACGATCCTGCCGGTGTTGGTCCTCTTTTTCATTTTTCGTGATTTTTTTATTGAAGGATTGAGCGAGGGAATGCTCAAAGGGTAAACTCTTACTATGAGCAAAAAGGCACTGGCTATTATTATTGGCTCTGCGGCCGTCGTTGTTCTTGTACTGGCTCTGCTGGTTTTTATCGTCTTTCCACTAGGCCCAAATAATGGAGAAAACATCGTTCTCAAAGCGGCCGACGATCATGAATTGACCTATCCCACGACTATGGGACTGATCCGAATTGGAGAACTGCTCAAAGAGTGGACACGGGGGCGCATCACGGTACAGGTGTACTCTTCCGCCCAATTGGGCTCGGAGCGTGAGACGATCGAACAGACCCGGCTCGGTGCGATCGATATCAACCGGGTCAATATCAACCCGCTTACCCAGATTGAACCGGCCCTCAAAGTACTCTCTCTGCCTTATCTGTTTCGGGACAATGAACATATGCACGCAGTAGTGGACGGACCTATTGGAGAGGAGCTGATGAAAACTCTCGAAGCATCCGGGTTGATCGGGCTCGGTTACTACGATTCGGGACAGAGGAGTTTCTACAATTCGGTCCGGCCGATTGAATCGATCGAAGACCTGAGAGGATTGAAAATACGGGTGCAAAAAGCGGAAATCATGCAGGATATGGTGAGTGCTGTAGGGGCAGAACCTCTTCAGCTCGCCTTTGAAGAGGTGTACACTGGACTACAGACCGGGGTCATAAATGGCGCTGAAAACAATTTTCCCTCCTG
>CAZKZZ010000177.1:0-7352 GCA_964557375.1 uncultured Spirochaetales bacterium
GTGTTAGGGGAGAGCAGAAAAATCCGGGAGAATTCAGACGATCCCAGAACTGGATTGGCGGGGTCAGTATTTCTGATGCGGTATTCATACCACCGGGTCATGATGAGCTTCCGAATCTTCTCACCGATCTTGAGAAGTTTCTCAATAACAATCAGTTGGCAATACCACATCTTATTCGAATTGCTATCGCACACTATCAATTCGAGACTATTCATCCTTTTCTCGATGGGAACGGCAGGATTGGACGTCTTCTAATCACCCTTTACCTGGTCTATAGTGGTGTTCTCGATCAACCGCTATTGTATCTCTCGGATTTTTTCGAAAGAAATAAAACTCTCTACTATGATAATTTGACATTTGTTCGTACAAAAAACGATCTCGGGCAGTGGATACGTTTTTTCTTGACCGGTGTGACTGAAACAGCCGAAAATGCAGTTGCCACTCTTCATAAAATCATCGATCTGAAAACTAATATAGAAAAAACCAGGATAATGGAAATGGGAAAGCGATCGCGAAAGGCTACGATGCTCTTGACTCACCTTTTTAAAAACCCGGTCATAAACGTCAAGGAAGTTCAGTCTGTTACGAACCTGTCCCCGAAAGCTGCCAACGATTTGGTACGGGTTTTCATTGAAAACAAAATTCTCAAAGAGATTACCGGCTACCGGAGAAACAGAGTTTTTGTCTTCGAGGATTATATCAAGCTGTTTTAACACCTCCTGGGCAGCATCGGTGATATGGAGGTTTTGCTTGAGATGGAAACCGGCCCTGACGAGTGGCCAACGAAGCGGATTTTGCTCCGGAAATTTTTGTTGTTGCAGAATTATGCACTTCCCTGTACGATGAAGTAGTGGGGTGATGTCTAAAAACCATTCAATAACCGATACTTCTCACGATTCTCTTCTCGATGAACTCATCAGGGCGAGTCAGATGCTCTCTAACGAATTCGATCTCAACGCCCTCATGTCGGTGTTGACCGAACAGGCGCTCGACATAACCCACTCCGATCTTGCCTGCCTTTACTTTTATCCGGACGCTGAGTCTTCCGGAGACCTCAGACTCATGTACCGGCGAGGGGCGGGTAATCCTCCAAAAAAACTTACGAAAAACAGCGAGTTTCTCGAGTTTTTAGAAGATGCCGGAGAGAGTCTGGTCATCCTCGACCGCAATCAGGTTTTCTTCAAAGATATTTTCCTACATGCTTCTATGCAAAGCGGCCTCGCCCTTCCCCTCTTCACACCGAAGGCCAAAATCGGGGTCCTTATCGTCAACGCGGAGAAACCGTACTTTTACAACCGGGAACGGTTCTACTTTATGGATTCATTTACGAGAATGGCCGCCGGCATGCTACACAATACCCGGCTCTACGAAGAGCTCAAAGAAAAACTGCGCGAGGTCGAGGCGCTCGAGCGGTATCAGGAGAGTGTGTTCAACTCGATGACGAACCTGCTCGTAACCACGGACCGTGGGGGGAACATCCACTATTTCAACCGCGCGGCAGCCGAGCGGCTCGGACTCACTGAAGAACATCTCGGAGACAGCCTCGAAGAGATCTTCAAAACCTCGATAGACAAGAAAATTCTCAAGCACGTGCGGAAATCCGAAGAGAAAGGAACAGAGCTTCTAGGGAGTGAAGGAATCTATCACCGGGAGGAAGGAGATATCGATTTCTCTCTCAACGTCTCTCCTCTGAAAGGGAAGCGGGGCAAACACGAAGGGCTTACCCTCCTCTTTACCGACCAAACCCGGGAGCGGGAACTGAAAGACCAGATGGATGTTGCTGTGGAGGAACGGCGGGTCATCAAAGACATGTTTACGCGGTATCTCTCCAACGATGTAGTGGAAAATCTCATGGAACAACCTGAATTGGTAAAATTGGGCGGAGACAAAAAAACTGCAACCATTTTCTTTGCCGACATCAGGGGTTACACTTCCTTCTCCGAGACAAAAGAGCCGGAGTATATAGTCGAAGTGCTCAACGAGTATTTTACGGAAGCAGTTGAAATCATCATCAAGCATAAGGGTTATATCGACAAGTTTATCGGGGACGCGATCATGGCCGCCTGGGGCGTGCCTATGGCAACTCTCGAACAGGATGCATATGAAGCGGTCTCCTGCGCCTTGGAAATACAGGACCGTATAAAGAGCAGAGACCGCACCTTTTTTAAGGGTGAAGCATCGAAATTAAAGGTGGGCATCGGCATGCATACCGGCCCCTTGGTGGCGGGTAATCTCGGCAGCAGCAGACGGATGGACTACTCCGTTATCGGGGACACGGTAAATGTGGCAGCACGGCTGGAGGGAGTTGCCGGGGCGGGAGAGGTGGTTATCACCGATAAAACATACGACCTGCTCGGAGACCGGTTCAAGGTAAAAGAGCGGGAACCGGTAAAGGTAAAAGGAAAAAAAGAACCGCTTCGTGTATTTAATGTCATTAATCTTGTTGCATAAATAAAGGGAGTGAACGTTATGGACTGGCTCTTCAATTTTATAGGTTCCGTGCCCTGGTGGGCAGCCACTTTGGCAGCAATCGGCGTTGCTGCAATCATTGTTGTGCTGGTATTCTTTCTACCTCGCTGGATATTCCGAAGAAGACTGCGCCGGGCAGCAGAAGACCCAAGTACTGCACGAAGTACAATTCTGGAAAAATATTCTAACGAGCAGCTTCTTCGCAAATCCGCCGTTATCGAGCAGATTGCTAAGAAAAGCGGTCCTTCTTTTATAGAAACTCTTGGGGTCGACCGACTCTGGATAGACCGGTTATCGGAGAAAAAAAGGGTGGCCGATTTCCGGCGCGTCCTCCACTTCGCACCGGACAAGGGTCTTTTTACCTGCTTTCTTGTCTCTCTCGAAAAACCGAAACTTTCCGAAGAACTGGAGAAATGGCTTCAAACAGACCGCGACCTCCTGGCCCTGCGGCATATAGCTCTCTCCGGCAGGGGCGAGGAGTTCGACGGCAGCCTCGCTTTGCAGACATTTAGCGACCGGCTCGATGAGATCAGGGAAATGATGGGTGACCCGGAATGGCCCCCCCGGTATTTTTCGGTAAAAGTAATGCTTTATGACGAGGATGAACTTTCCAAGCGCGCTTTGTGGGACGCACTCGGGGATCCACATCCTCTGGTGCGGGCAACGGTAATCCGGGAGTTCGATCCGGAAGACACAGATCGGTTCTACGAAGAGCTCAAGAAATGCTACCTCGATGATCCTGTGCGGGAAGTGCGCACTGCGGCAAAGAAGCGGCTGTTAACGGATTTTGCGGACACCTACACGATCGAAGCGGGCGAGCTCTCTGATGTCCAGGCGTTTCATGTCCTCGAGCTCCTCGATCCTGAATCAAAGGTCGACGAGGACCTTGCCCTGCACTTTATCGAATCAGAGAATCTCGAACATCGCCTCTCCGCGGCATTACATCTTCAAAAAACGGGAACATTAGAGAAGCTCTTTGCCGAGGCGGATTTCGGAGACCGGAAAGGCCTTAAGCGGTGCGAAGGACTCCTTTTGAAATCCGCGGAGGTTGCAGTGACCGGGTATCTCTCAGTACTCAAAGATTCTCCTTCTCATGAACAGCTTTTAATCGGCGGGCGGGTCCTCTCCCGCTACGGAGACAGTGCGCTCATCGGTCCCGCTCTTAAAAAGGCCTTTTCAATCGAGCGGGAGACACCTGAGCGAAGCGAAGTCCGAGACGCTGTTCTCGAGGCGGTAGAACAGCGGGGCAGGCAGGAGAGTTTCGAACGCGCCGCTATAGAATTGTGGAACCGCAGAGACGATGCTGAAGATTGTAACGCACTGCTCTCCCACCTCCCCCCTCGCTCAGAGCAGGAAACAAGAAAAGTCCTCTTCGACCTCCTCCATGAAGAAGACATAGAGTTTGATGAAGAATTGATCGCCGCAATAAACAAACTGCCTTCCGAAACCGGTATCGGTAAAACGATCGATATAATCCGTGCCGGACGGGAGAAATACAGCCATACCGTACGTGTGCGGGCACTGCGCGTATTACTTGCATCCCAAAAACCGTACCTGCTCCAATTTCTGCTCGAACATCTTCCCATTCTCCCCGGCCCTGAACAGAGGGACTTTACCGTAGAATTAGCCGGTTTTAGCGGAAAATCTTTCAATGAACGGGTAGCAGAACTTTTAGACGGCCCCGACGCAAAAGTGAGGGCGGCACTCATTTCTGCCCTTCCTGCAACAGAAAAGAAAGAGTTCTTAAAACAAATCCGCGCTGCCTTAGGCGACTCAGACCCCGATGTGCGGATAGCCGCCATCTGGTCTCTCGCCGAATATGGGGATACCCGCTCACTCAACCAGGCCGCAGACATGCTCCGCGATCCGGTTGTTCGAGTGCGGACCGAAGCCGCCCGGGCGCTCGGAACGTACGGAAGTGACGCGAAACTAAAGATGTTTACCGATATCTTAGCAGACGAAAACGAAGTGGAACCGGTCAAACTCGCAGCTATAACAGGTCTCGGCGCATCACAATCGAAGAAGGCGATCGACGTGCTCGTGGAAACGGTAACCGAGCAGGAAGCTCTCGAGCAGCCGATTATTTCCGCACTGAGCGGAAAAACTTCGAAACCGGAACTTACCCATCTGATCGAACAGATGAAGGACGCGGGCCCGAAACTGCGCGACAATCTCACAGAGGTTTTCAAGCAGATGGGAGAGGACGGAGAAGGGGCGATGCGCGAACTCCTCGAGGAGGACATCGCCTCGCTGAGACCGTATCTCAACGAGATCCTGGAAAGCACCGGGTATGTGGAAAGTGTCATCCGGCAGCTCAATCACAAGGACCCTGCAGTCCGCCGGCAGGCGGCGGAGACCCTCTCTCTTATCGGGACCAAGGCGGCCTTCAGAGGGATCGTCCTCGCGGCACGCGACCCCGATGAAGATGTGCGGGTAAATGTGACTAAGGCACTCGAATCACTCAACACCGAAACGGGCAAAGAGATTTTGGAAAGCCTTCAAAACGACCCGGAAAAACGGGTGCGCAAATACACCCTCTGGGCGCTGCAGCGGACAGAAGCGAAGGCGTTGTAACGGCACAGGCGGGTCACACGGATGGGCGCGGATGAGGGCTGAAGTTTAGCCCTACCGTATTATCTCAGCTGTCTGCGCAGCAGTATATCTTCTATATTTCTTTTTCCATCGATAATTGCCATTATGAATATAGTTTTCTGTTCGATTTTATACATCAATCTCCAAGGGGGTATTACCATTTCTCTATATTTAAAGATATTCTGTTTCGAAAGCTCCGGTATTATCCTGCCTTGCTTTGGAAATTTAGTTAATTGAGCAGTTACTTTTTTTATTTTTTCATATTGTTCTATAGAACTCTCAATTGAATCCTGAGCTATGTATTCAATGATCTCAATGAGATCAGCTTTTGCAGTATTTGTCCAAAGGATTTTATTTTGTTTCACAAATCCTTCCCGTAATATGAGAGTTTCTATTCAGTGCTATTTACGTTTTCGATTTTCAATACTTGTAAGTTCTTTTATTCTGTTCTCAACATCCTCAAAGACGGTTGCTTGTTCTATCACTCTGTTTTCTTCTATGTCGTCCTCGCTCTGGGACAATAGCTTTAGTACGCCAATGCTATTTATTAAAGATTGATAGGATTCCGTATCGAGCAATACGGCCTTTGCTTCACCATTCTGAGTAATGATAATTGGGTGGTGTGTCTCATTTACACGTTTGAGCATATCCGCAGCGTTTGTCTTGATGTACGAAATAGGTTTGATGTCCTCTTTTATATCCACAGGAATCCTCCAGTACTTAGATAGTACTTAATATGGACTGCAAAGTCAATCGATAACTTCCCCGTATTCTACTCCCCTTTGAGTTCCTGCGGCGTGGCCTCCCCCATGAGCATTTTGCAGATGTTCTTATATCCGATCTTCCGGTTTGCTTTAAAAAGCGCTGCAAATGCTTTGTACGCTTCTGGGTGTTGCTCTGCGAGCTGGGTAAGCTGTTGATGTACTTTGGTCAGTTCTTCTAATGATGCAAATGCCGGCATTGGTTTTCCTCCATTATTTTCTAGACTCAGCGGTTTTAAGCTGTCTCAAGAGAGCTTTCCGCTCCTCCGCGGTGAGCTCGCGGGTAAGCTCTTCCAAGACCGGACCCGGTTCAGGTCCGTACCTTCTCTCTGCTTTCCGCCGTTTGAGCTCCCGGGCTAAAGCATAGCCCTGCTTGCCTCTCCGTTCGGTAAAGGCGGAGGCGAGAAACTCCTCTATCTTCTCGAGAAGCTCCGGGTCGTGTTTGAGCAGGATCCGGACCTGGCTCAAGAGTTTCTCCCGTCGCTTATCTGAGAGCCTTCCCCACGCTCTTTTCAGGTCTTTTTTTGCGTGATGGCCGGTCAGGTAGGCGAAACCGCAGACCGCACTGAAAAACCGGGCACTGAGCCGGTCCCGTGTCCGGGGCACCGCCCTGCTGAAATGTTTTGCCGCCTGTTTATAGCGGCCCTTGTACATGAGATAAATACCGAGCCTGCGGTTTAGAATCGGGCTTTTGCGGTTAAAGAACAGACCCCGCTCCAGTGCAGCGACGGCCGTATCCGCCCGTCGCAAGGGATAAACCCGGTAGGGTGAACGCTTCAGCAGATGAAAGAAGAGAACCAGGCTGATAAAAAGAATGACGCTCTTAACAAGTATTCCGAAAAGAATTCCGTTAACGACTACCGTATTGTACGTTCCGTGGAAAGCGGCCATAAGCAGGACCCCGTAGAATGCCACCCTGTATGAGCCGGGGTCGTAGGAACGGGCATTGCTCCATTGGGCCGCAGCATAGAGCCCACCCCACACCGCTCCGTAGAGCATGTGCCCCCCTGTGCAGAGAACAGGTCGGACAGCAATAAAGAGCTGCGGATAGGTCATGATGTAGTCAATATTTTCGATCGTAGCGAAACCGAGGCCGACTGCCGCTCCCTGAAGTACACCGTCCTGCGGTTCTTTTACCGTCCCGATAAAATGGGCGACTAAAATAAAACAGATCCACTTTGCCGTCTCCTCCACTACACCGGTGACAAAAATACCGTAAATCAGATCGCTTTCATACACGTAGCGGACGAGCCAGGGGACCGGATACACCGCGTGGAGGATCCAGGTAAGCATCACACTGAACACGCCTGCTCCGAAAAACCACCAAAGAATACCCTGACTCTGTTTATCTATTGTATGGTGGAGATGCCGGGAGAGGAAACGGTACCAGAGGTACGCAGCAAAGATGTTCCAGAAATGAAGCAGTGCAATCATATAGAAGCTGTTTTCCTTTCTACTGATTATAGCGCATGAAAGGAGCGTTGACAAATAATGAGATTATCATAACTACGGATATAGCGGGTAAGGCGG
>CAZKZZ010000178.1:0-7341 GCA_964557375.1 uncultured Spirochaetales bacterium
GTGCTATTTATTCTCATTGACTACTTCGTAGTCTACATTTTCAACATCTTCATCTTGTGCTCCTGAACCGTTACCATCGGGCTGCTGCCCGCCGGCCTGTCCAGCTCCTGCCTCACCGGCAGCCTGCTGGTTGTACATGGTTTGAGCGATTGCATGGGAAGCGTGCTGTAAAGCTTCCATCTTTGCCTTTATTTCAGACGTATCACCCTTCTCCATGGCCTCTTTCAGTTCTGTCTTTGCACTTTCGACCTTGCTTCGATCATCGGCAGAAATTTTATCTCCCGCCTCCTGAAGCGTTTTCTCAGTAGTGTAGACAAGGTTATCAGCCTGGTTGAGTACTTCGACCCGCTCTTTGGCAGCCTTGTCTTCTTCGGCGTGGGCCTCGGCATCCCGGACCATATTGTTTATCTCTTCTTCGTTCAGACCGGAAGAAGCTTCGATTCGGATTTTCTGCTCTTTTCCAGTTCCGAGATCTTTTGCCGATACATGGACGATTCCGTTGGCATCGATATCAAAGGTCACCTCGATCTGAGGAACGCCCCGCGGAGCGGGCGGAATTCCGACCAATTCAAACCGGCCGAGTGTTCTGTTCTGCGATGCCATTTCCCGCTCTCCCTGTAATACATGAACGGTTACCGATGTCTGATTATCAGCTGCTGTGGAGAAGATTTCACTCTTCCGGGTAGGAATGGTTGTATTCCTCTCGATGAGCTTAGTAAAAACTCCGCCCAATGTTTCTATTCCCAGGGAAAGAGGCGTTACATCGAGGAGAAGCACATCATTGACGCTCCCGCCGAGTACACCTGCCTGAATTGCAGCACCTACGGCCACGACTTCATCCGGGTTTACACCTTTATGAGGATCTTTCTTGAACAGCTCTTTTACGAGATTCTGCACAGCAGGAATCCGCGTTGAACCGCCAACAAGAATCACCTCATCGATGTCTTCAGCTGAAAGACCGGCATCTTTCAGCGCGCTCTGGCACGGTTCTTTCGTTTTCTGAACCAGGTCCTCTGTCAGTTGTTCGAACTTAGCCCTGGTCAGGTTATAGTTGAGATGTTTCGGTCCTGAATTGTCTGCAGTTATAAAGGGCAGATTTATATCGGTGGATTGAGCGCTCGAGAGTTCTATCTTCGCCTTCTCAGCAGCTTCTTTGAGCCGCTGCAGCGCCATTCGGTCCTTTGAGAGATCAATCGCGTAATCGCCCTTGAACTGTTCGACAAGCCAGTCGATTATTCTCTGGTCGAAATTGTCACCGCCTAAATGGGTATCTCCGTTGGTGGCCCGCACTTCGAATACATTATCGCCGAGCTCGAGGATGGAGATATCAAACGTACCGCCGCCTAAGTCATAGACAGCAATTTTCTCTTCATTGTTCTTCTTCCCCAGTCCGTATGCCAAGGCTGCGGCCGTCGGTTCGTTGACGATCCGCTTCACATCTAAACCTGCAATTTTACCTGCATCTTTGGTTGCCTGCCGCTGGGAATCATTGAAGTAAGCCGGTACGGTTATAACTGCCTCTATTACTTCTTCTCCGAGATAATCTTCAGCGGTCTTTTTCATCTTCTGAAGTATTGCCGCAGAAATCTCGGGCGGTGAGTACTGTTTTTCCTTGACATCAATTCTAGCGTCTCCGCCGGAACCTCTTACTACGTGATACGGAACCATTTCGATCTCCTGAGACACTTCATCGAACTGCCGCCCCATAAATCTTTTAATCGATGAGACGGTATTCTCTGGATTCGTTATCATCTGGTTCCTCGCCGGCTGACCGACTAGACGCTCTCCTTTTTCGGTGAACGCAACAACCGAAGGAGTTGTACGCTGTCCTTCGCTATTTGTTATAACTACCGGATCATTTCCATCCATGACGGAAACACACGAGTTTGTTGTACCTAAATCTATACCTATGATCTTACCCATAGTAATACCTCCTATAAACTTTTATCTATATGTTTATCTTATATTTCTTCTCTCATTTAATTATTTCATCAGCCCGAGAAGCTGTATGCTTCCCTGCCGAACAATCTTAAACATTACTTCACCTTCGCTGGTCTGGTTCAAAGTTTTGTAGAAATCTCCAACGTCGGCTATGTCCTGTTCATTGATTTCGGTGATAACATCACCTACCTTGAAACCTGCTGTTGCCGGAGCAGCTCGCGGAGTCAATCCGGCTACGACTACTCCATCCACGGAATTGGACACTTGGAGCTGGTCTCGGATTTCATCAGTGAGATTGAGTACCGCCATTCCCGGCCACAGATTCGCATTTGACATAATCTCTTCTTCAGAAGCCCGTTCTTCGAGCCGTACGGTGACCGTTTCCGTATCTCCATACCGGATCAATTCAAACTCGACCCGCTCTCCAGGTTTCATATTCCCCACAATTTTGGTCAACGTTGTGGAATCTTCGACATTCTGGCCGTCGGCAGAAACAATGTAGTCTCCCGGTTTGATCCCGCCTTTCTCTGCGGGGGAGCCCTTGTATACATTGATGACGAAAGAACCGGTTGCATCTCCGAGCCCCAGATCTTCTCGAAGCCCCGGATATCGCTCATCATTGACATCATCTATACCTACACCGAGCCAACCGTATTGTACTTTTCCACTCTCGATAAAGTCATTTATTGCCTTTTCTGCAATATTAATGGGAATTGCAAAGCCGATTCCTACACTGCCTCCGGTTTGAGAAGCTATCCAGGTATTGATTCCTACTACTTCCCCATTGAGATTGGCCAATGCGCCTCCGGAGTTTCCGGGGTTAATCGAGGCATCCGTTTGAATATAGTCGGTAAAACCCGCGGCGGAAGTTCCCAGTTCGGCTTGGCGTGAAACCGCACTCACAATACCGGCTGTAACCGTAGATTCAAATCCGTACGGGTTTCCTACTGCAAGCACCCAATCGCCTACAAAGAGAGCATCCGAGTCTCCGAGTCTGGCAATCGGTACTTCCTGATTAGTCTTGAATTCGATAAGAGCCAAATCGGTCCGCGGATCTTTTCCCACAATGGATGCTTCGAACTCCCGCCCGTCGTAGAGGCGCACACTAATCTCATCGGCATTGCCGACGACATGGTTATTCGTAAGCACATACACTTTGTTGCCGTCTTGACGGACGAGAACACCGGACCCTAAGCCGGGGCGTTCAAACTCACGTTCCTGTCCGTTTTCATTCGGCCCGAAAAAGAAGTCCCACGGAGACATACCCCTCGGGATATTCTGCTCGATTACTTCTATAACATTAACCTCGACCACCACGGGGAGTACATCCTGTGCGACTTCCCGAAATGATGGAAGCTCCTGTACAGTCTTTATTTCTCTCTGAACTCGAGGTTCGCTTTGCTGCTGTGTACTCTCTCCTTCGCTTTCAAAGATCGGTGATGCTGCTATATTGACCGTAAAAACAACTGCGATCACAATGACAACTGCAGCAAAAACCGGCAGAGTTGTTCTTCCGGCTTTTCTATATCGTGTACTATTAGCTACCATAATCTACCTCCACATAAATAACTAGCGCGTATTTTTCTATTAACATGCAATTATTGTGCCAACAAACAAACAGTTTGCTATTTATCTATATTATAAAGAATTATGAATTACTTTTATAAAGGTTGACGAAAGATGAGATTGTGACAGTGTGTCAGATAGAAACTTTTTATAGATTGCGGGGTATACCTAGGTCAAATTGACACATAAGCGAGGAGGTCCAGAGGATCATGTATCAAAATCTCGGCGCCCGCTTCGAGAAGCTCTTCAGGGAGACGGAACCCCCAGGATACGGCGACCGGTATCATTCCCGCCCTTTTTGCAGTTTCTACGTCTACAGCAGAATCTCCGACATAGAGTATCTCTTCCGGATTATAACCCATAACTTCTGCAAGCTTTATCGCAGCGGCAGGGTGAGGTTTTGTAGGCATATCAGGTTTTGCACCCTGGATAATAGTGAATTGTTCATAATCAAATAGCTTTTTTACAACGAGGTGAGCAATCTCATCGGTTTTATTGGTAAGAATGCCTTTGATAACATTTCTCTCGGAAAGTGCACACACGAGTTCGGGGACATGCGGATAGGGTTTGGTATGTACAACCGGATTTTCGTTGTAGAGCCGGATCATTTCACGCGCGCATTCATCAATGAGACGCGGAGATTGTGCCTCCGACGGGAGAGCCCTCACCGCCAGCTCCCGGGTTCCCCATCCAACCATCATTTTATACTCCTCCGGCTCATGCTGAGGAAATCCATGGTTTTCCAGTACCGTATTCATTGCCAGGGCGATATCCTGGATCGTATCGACAAGAGTTCCATCGAGATCAAATAATACTGCTTTTCCTTTCATGTGCCACATCATACGCAAAACACCGCTTCTTGCCAATATGATTGGGTTGGTCTATTCTTTCAGACGGTATGAAACTGCGAATACTGTATCTCGAGCCGTTTTTCGGCGGTTCTCACAAAGATTTTGCAGAGGGATTGACTGAAAAGAGCGGACATGATTTTGACTTGCATACATTACCGCCGCGGTTTTGGAAATGGCGGATGAGAGGTGCAGCGCTTCATTTTTTTAAACAGATACAAGATCCTAAAGCGTATGATCTGATCTTAACAACTGACCTCATGAGTGTCTCAGACCTCAAAGCTCTATTTGGAGATACGGCGCCCCCAATAATCATCTACTTCCACGAAAACCAGCTCTCATACCCTCTCCCGGAGGGAGAATCCATGGACTATCACTTCGGTTTTACCGATATCACCTCCGCTCTTGCTGCCGATTTCGTCGCTTTTAACAGCCGTTTTCACGAAGAGGCGTTTTTCTCTACTCTACCTCGGTTTCTCCGCCGTATGCCGGAATATCGCCCGCACTGGATTAATGACGCCATCCGCTCAAAATCATCGGTTCTCTATCCGGGATGCAGGTTTTCTGCCCGCGGGGGATCTCGCGGCAGATCGATTGCAGACAGTACACATCAGAGGGACGTTCCGCCCCTCATTGTGTGGAACCACCGGTGGGAGTTCGATAAGAATCCCGATCAGTTCTTCGAAGCACTCCGCGGCTTAAAAAAAGAACAACTGCCGTTTCGCGTTTCACTCTTAGGTGAAAACTTCCAGAAAAAACCGGTTGAGTTTCTAAACGCGAAAAAAGAGTTTAGAGAAGAGCTTATCCGGTATGGTTACATAGAGAACAAAAACGAGTATATGCGCTTGCTCAGCGAGGGCTCGATTGTAATTAGTACGGCGATACAGGAAAACTTCGGTATATCGGTGTTGGAAGCAGTGTACTGTGGCTGCATCCCCCTTCTTCCCCGCAGGCTCGTCTATCCGGAACTCATACCAATCGAGTACCATGATCGCGTTCTCTATGACTCTCCCGCAGACTTGAAAAGAAAATGTAACCGTGTGGTAGAGCTGCTGAGCAGATCCGGGCAGTGTGATCGGAATGATTCCCAAACGGAGGTTTTAGAACTTTTTAAGATGCGGCGGGATCTCATGTATCAGGCCTCTCAATTCTCGTGGGATCTGCGAATTAATGATTTTGATTCATTTTTTGAGCAGTGCTACAGAGAACACCATGAAAAAAAAGCATGATTTCAACTCCTACTACGAAGAACTGTTCAGCGACCGGTGGCCTTCATTAAAACAGGCGCTCCTCGAGGAGAGAAAGTATGTTCGTTACGAGAAAGACCTTCTCAAACCGTACTTCTTAGATGAGGCTTCTGTTATCGCCGCGGAAACACTTGATGTACATCCCGGAGAGTACGTTTTAGACCTCTGCGCCGCACCCGGCGGAAAAACCCTGGTTTTGGCTTCCAAACTCAGAGGAGAGGGAGTGGTAGTCGCTAATGAACGGTCACGTACACGGCGGGCAAGGCTTATCAAAGTACTGGAGGAACATCTTCCCGAAAATACGGCAGACATGGTTACGGTAACAGGCCATGACGCAAAAACCTGGGGTCTCTATCAGAAAAACCGTTACGACAAAGTTCTGCTCGACGTACCATGTTCGTCCGAACGGCACGTTCTCACTTCTCCCCGCCATTTCAAAGAGTGGTCCCCCTCAAGGACGAAACGGCTCGCTGCGCAAGCAGCGACAATGCTCCTTTCTGCTCTCATGACGGTCAAAGAAGGCGGAGTAATCCTCTATTCGACATGCGCTCTTTCACCTGCTGAAAATGATGGGGTTATCAGGAAACTGCACAAAAAAAAGGGTGAGTTTGTGGAACTGATTCCGGTATGGGAAAAGTGGGGCGAGAAAACAGATTTCGGGCTCCATATTCTCCCCGATACAGCGGAAGGGAGGGGACCGCTCTATATCTGCAAGATACGAAAACTTTCAAATTCACTTTCCTCTTGACACTTTTTATAATAACTTTATAATGCATTATAAAGAACTATTAAGGACTATAATGGCCGATAAAAGAATATCAGAGAACTTGATGACATTAAGCGAGGTGGCCTCTTACCTCAAACTTGCCGAAAAGACAGTTCTGCGCATGGCACAAAAAGGGGAAATCCCGTCCGTGAAAATTGCCAGTCAATGGCGGTTTATGCGACCTGTCATAGATAATTGGCTCATGAAAAGAATGAGCATGAGTCAAGCCGACGGGATGAGTGATTTTCTCAAAACGGTTTCTACCATTCCGATCTCAAGGCTGACAGGGCATAACAAGATCCTTCTCGATGTGCCTTCCGGTTCAAAGGAAGAAGTGCTCGCGCATCTCATCCGCCCGCTCGCCTGTGAGAAAAGCATTACCAATGAGAAAGCATTTCTTCAAAAGCTGCTCGAGCGTGAACGCATGGTTTCGACTGCAATCGGGAAGAAAATCGCCCTTCCCCACCTTCGGCATCCCGATCCTGCCATAGTCGTAACTCCTGCAGTTGTTATCGGTATGTGCAGAGAGGGGGTGGATTTTGCTTCAATCGACGGTGCAGATACCGTCCTCTTTTTTCTCATCAGTGCAAATGATGAAATCGTACATTTACGCATTCTTACTAAGATTAATCAGCTGTTGAAGCAGAGTGATATCGTATCGAACTTTCTTCGAGCAAAAACAGAGGAAGATGTTCTTACAACCCTGATCGATCTCGAACAGCAGAACATAGTACTGCAGCCGTAATCAGGGAAACAAACTGGAGGTAACATATGGATATTAAACCGTATCTTTACAAAGAGTGTATCGAACTGGATACCGAGGCCAAAGGCAAAGATGAGCTACTAAGACGCATAGCGAAACTCTCAAAAGCCAGTAATGTACTAAAAGATTTTTCCGAAGATTTTATCTACACCAAATTGAAAGACCGGGAAGAGATCAGCACCACCGGATTCGGAAAAGAAATCGCCATTC